>NZ_JBEOZU010000022.1:0-131266 GCF_040298185.1 Streptomyces sp. NPDC001634
GTCGCCGGGAGCCCGGCCGCGGGTCTCAGCCCTCCGTCTCGGCGCGGTCCGGCGTGCCCCACAGCGTGTGGAAGCTGCCCTCGCGGTCCACGCGCCGGTAGGTGTGGGCGCCGAAGTAGTCGCGCTGGCCCTGGGTGAGCGCGGCCGGCAGACGGTCGGCGCGCAGCGAGTCGTAGTACGACAGCGCCGCGGAGAAGGCGGGCACCGGTACGCCCCGGCGCGCCGCCGTGGCGATCACCTCGCGCCACGGCACCTGCGCGTCCGCGATCTCGGCCGCGAAGCCCGCGTCGGACAGCAGGCTGACCAGGCCCGGATCGGCGGCGTACGCGGCGCGGATACGGTCGAGGAAGGCCGCGCGGATGATGCACCCGCCGCGCCAGATCTTCGCGACCGCGCCGAGGTCGATGTCCCAGCCGAACTCCTCGGCGGCGTCGAGGATCATCTTCCAGCCCTGGTCGTAGGCGATCACCTTCGACGCGTACAGGGCCTGCTCCACCTGCGCGGTGAACCGCTCGGCCTCGTACGGGGTCAGGTCCCAGCTGGTGCCGCCGGGCAGACCTCGGTAGGCGCCGCGCAGCGCGGACTGGCCGGAAGCAGCGCGGGCGAAGGTGGCCTGGGCGATGGCGGTCACCGGCGAGCCCAGCTCCAGCGCGGTCTGCACGGTCCAGCGCCCGGTGCCCTTCTGCCCGGCGGCGTCCTCGACCACGTCCACGAAGGGCCTGCCGGTCGCCGCGTCGGTGTGCGCCAGCACCTCGGCCGTGATCTCGATCAGATACGAGTCCAGGCGCCCCTTGTTCCACCGGCGGAAGATCTCGGCGATCGCGGCAGGGGAGAACCCGGCCACCTGGCGCAGCAGGTCGTAGGCCTCGCCGATGAGCTGCATGTCGGCGTACTCGATGCCGTTGTGCACCATCTTCACGAAGTGCCCGGCGCCGTCCGTGCCGACGTGCGTCGTGCACGGCTCGCCCTCGACCTTCGCGCTGATCTTCTCAAACATCGGACCGAGCGAGGCGTACGACTCCGGTGAGCCGCCGGGCATGATGCTCGGCCCGTGCAGCGCGCCCTCCTCGCCGCCCGAGACGCCCACGCCCACGAAGTGGATGCCTTGTTCACGCAGCGACCGCTCACGGCGGCGGGTGTCGGCGAAATGGGCGTTGCCCCCGTCGATGATCATGTCCCCGGGCTCCAGGAGCGGCGCGAACTCCTCGATCACGGCGTCGGTCGCCGCGCCTGCCTGCACCATGATCATGAGACGGCGGGGGCGCTCCAGCGCCGCCACGAACTCCTCGGCTGTCTCGGCGGCCACGAAGGCGCCCTCGTGCCCGAACTCCGCGACCAGCGCCTTGGTTCTGGCCGGGGTGCGGTTGTGCACGGCGACGGTGTACCCGTGCCGCGCGAAGTTCCGGGCCAGGTTGCGGCCCATCACCGCGAGCCCCGTGACACCGATCTGCGCGGTCGCCTGCATGCTGTGCTCCTTGGATCCGGATCCACCGGGCCCGCGTGTCCGGCGGGTGCGGCGGATGTCGCTCGGCACGGCTCGTGCCGCTGTACCGGTCAAGTACGGACGGCGGGCCTCGGTGTCTCACGCCCCGACGACGCGCGGGCCCCGGTGTCTCACGCCGCGATGACCTGGAGAGAGGCCCACAGCGCCGGCACCGCTCCCGTCCGCGCGCCGGCACTGCGATCACTCCGAGCCGGGTGAACTCCCCGAGGGCGACGCCGTGGTCGTGCTGGTGCACGATACGGCGCCACAGCAGCGTGGCCAGGGAGCCGGCGTAGGTGAGGATGGGGCCGATGTTCACGCCGAGCAGGACGGCGAGCACCGCCGGGCCCGGACGGGAGGGCCAGTGGTAGCAGGACCAGGGCCGCCGCCAGGTTGTTGATCAGGTTGGCCGGCGCGGCCGTCAGGGCCGCCAACCCCAGCGGGGTGGGCAGCGAGGTCCCGTCCGGGATCACATGGCCGAGGGCGTTCGCGAGCCCGTTGTCGACGACCGCGCGCACCACGACGCCCAGCGCCAGGACGAAGACCAGGAAGGACGGCGCCGCGCGCACCACCCTGAGCGGCGTGGCCCGGCGCGGGACGAGCCCGCGGTCGGCCAGGACCAGCGCTCCGGCCGGCGCCGACCACGCCGGATCGAGGCGGGCAGAGGCAGCCGACTTCGCCGCCAGGCCCGGCTGCCGAGCGCCGAGGCGAGCGCGAAGCCGGCGAGCGAGCAGGCGACCGTCACCACCGCGAACAGTGGGACAGGCGACCGTCACCACCGCGAACAGTGGGAGCCGCGGCGGCTCGCCGGGGTCGCGTGCCGTGGCTGCGGCAGCCGGGTCGCGGCGGAAGAAGCGCCGGAGGACGACGTACTCGGCGGCAACGGCCACCAGCCACGGCAGTGCCATCAGGCGGCTCGGTCCTTCCGGAGCGCGATCGGCGGTACGCTCCCATCACGTCAGGTCGTTCTGCTCCCCTCGCCCCCGGGTGCACCCGGAAGACGCACTGAAGCGGTCAGGCCCGTACGCGACGCCCACCCGTGGTCCACCGGCCCGATCCCGGCGCCCAGCGCGAACCCGGCCGCGATCGCCGCCGTGACGTACTCCTTCGCCTGCCGCACGGCCTCCGGCACCGCGAGGCCCCGGGCGAGCCCCACCGCGATGGCCGAGGCGAGGGTGCAGCCCGTGCCGTGGGTGTGCCGGTTGTCGTGACGCGGAGCGCGCAGCCAGTGCTCCTCTCGGCCGTCGGTCAGCAGATCCACTGCTTCGCCGGGCAGATGTCCGCCCTTCACGAGCACCCATCGGGGCCCGTACGACAGCAGCTTCGTCGCCGCATGGCGCAGGCCCGGCTCGTCGGTCACCGCGATGCTGGTCAGCTCCGCGACCTCGTCCAGGTTGGGCGTGGCGACCGTCGCCAGCGGCAGCAGCCGGGTCCGTACGGCGTCCAGCGCGTCGTCGGCGAGCAGCTGGTCCCCGTGTTTGGAGACGCTCACCGGGTCCACCACGACCGGGGCCGCCCCGTCGGCGAGCAGCTCGGCCACCGCGGTGACCAGCGCGGGCGAGGCGAGCATCCCCGTCTTGACCGCCTGGACGCCGATGTCGTCGACGACGCTGCGGTACTGGGCGCGTACCGCCTCCACGGGCAGCTCCCAGGCACCCTGCACACCGAGGGAGTTCTGCGCCGTGACCGCGGTGACCACGCTCATCCCATGGGCGCCGAGTGCCAGCATGGTCTTCAGGTCGGCCTGGATTCCGGCGCCTCCGCCGGAGTCGGAGCCGGCGATCGTCAGGACACGCGGCGGCGCGGTCATGCGCGGGCCTCCTCTCGGGTGCGCAGCGGGGCGTACAGCGCGAGCGCCACCAGGAACGCCACGTAGTACGAGATGTCGGCGCCGTGCAGCGCGCGGGCGACGGGGCCGACGTACAGGCCGGTGTCCATGAAGGGCACCGCCGCGGCGAAGGCGCCGGTGAACGCCAGCAGCGGGGGCCACATGGACCGCGGCCGGGCGGTTTCCGCGGCGAGGTCGATCGCCGTGCCGCCGCGCGCACGGGCCCGTACGAGCCAGTCGACGACCACGATCGCCACGAACCCCGGGATCCAGTACCCCACGAACAGCAGCACGTTCTGGAAGCGGGCGGTCGTGTCGGCCGCGTGCATCCACAGCACCAGGGGGAAGCCGAGCACGGCGGCGAGGGCGGCGGCCGCGGGGCGCGGCACGCGCACGCCGACGGTCTGCAGCGCCAGGGAGCCGCTGTAGTCGTTCATCGCGTTGCTGCACAGCGCCGCGAGCGCCACGGCCAGCAGTCCGAAGGCGCTCGCCGTGCCCCCGCCCAGCAGCCTGTCCACTCCCGCGGCGGTCTGGTCGGTGAGCACGGACGCGCCCCACAGCCCGAGGGTCTGGACGGCCACGAACGACACCACGAGACCCAGCAGCGTGCACCAGAACATCCGGGACCGGGAGGTGGTGCGCGGCAGATAGCGGCTGAAGTCGCTGGCGTACGGGGCCCAGGACAGGGCCAGGCTGAGCGCGATGGTGCTGGTGAGCACGAACGCACCCGCCCGGTCGGCGCCGTGCGCGCTGCCCGTCGCGGCGGGGTGGACGCCGTCGGCCATCCGCAGCGCGATCAGCGCGAACGCCGCCGCGAGCACAAAGGTCATGACGATCTGGAGCCGGTGGATCGCCTCGTACCCGAGGACCCCGAGCGCTCCCTGTGCCAGCATCACGGCCAGGACGCCCAGCCAGAACGGCCAGCCGGCGAGCCGTGCCAGCGCGTCCCCGCCGAACAGTCCGATCAGCGCGTCCCAGGCGACCGACGACAGCCACTGCAGCACTCCGGGCAGCACCACTCCCGGCCCGAACGCGAGCCGGGCGAGCGGGAGTTGACCGGCTCCGGTGCGGCTTCCCCAGGTGCTCAGACAGGCGGTGGGCAGCGCGCCGAGCACCGTGCCCAGGACGACGGCGGCGAGCGCGGTGGTGAAGTCGAGGCCGAGCGCGATGCCGATGGTCCCCGTGAACACACCGGTCATGGTCAGATTGGGGGCGAACCACACTGTGAACAGCCGGCCCGCGCCACCGTAGCGATTGCTCTCGGGGACCGGTTCTATGCCGTGTCCCTCGACCCGGAGGTCCCCGGGAGCGGTGGGCATCCGTCCGTCGAAGACGGTTCGCCGGCCGTCGGCGGGCAGCCCGCCGGGCACATGCGCCAATGGCATGGAAGACATCCCTCCGCCAGTACGAACTGGTTCAGGTTCAACGGGTGTGATCTCAGCCCTCGGGTGGGGCACCCCGTGTCCGGTACGGCGGAAAGACTAACCCGAGCCCCGGCGGCACCCATACGGAAGGGCCGCCATCGGATCCGGCAGCGGCCCTTCCTCTGTCGCCGTGGTGCGTCAGCGCTTGGTGTAGATGAAGCCGATCTTGTCCACCTCGTCACCGGAGCGCCCGTGGAATCCGGCGATCTGCCAGCCGGAGGGCGCCGTGCGGGTCACACAGTCGGACGTCGTGGTGCCGCCCGCCAGGCTGTTGCCGAGATTGGTGGTGAACTTCGCGTAGAAGATCCGCGTATGCCCGCTGTACTGACCTTCGCACAGCTGCGCGCTCGTCACGTACTCGCCGCTGCCCAGCGTCAGCGACGACGCGGTGCCGCCGGTGCCTCCGTGGGCGAGCGTGGTGCCGTCGCTCAGCGTCACGCCGATCTGGTCGACGCGGGAGCCGCTGCGCAGCGAGATGCCGGTGGCGCGGGCGCCTGCCGGGACGCTGTCGATGTCGTTGTAGTAGTCGCCGTGCGGCCCGCCGAACTGGTCGCTGAGCTGGAAGGCGGAGTTGCGCGACCAGTTGAACGACGCGGTGATCGGGTCGTGGTCGGAGAGCATCTTGCCGTCGCTCGTCAGGAACTTGGCGTGCTCGTTGTTGTACGAGGTGGCGCCCAGCGAGACGAGCTTGCTGCCCCGGTAGAGGATCTTGTCGACGACCTCACAGGAGTTGGTGATCGCGTTCTCGTCGCAGACCAGCGCGTCACTGCCCTTGGCCGGTGGGGTTCCGCCGCGGATGAGCTGGACCCAGGTGTCGGTGAGACCGTTGGCGGCGGCGAACTCGGCGATCGTGTCGCCGGAGCGTGTGTAGCGGGTGTTGGTGTCGCCCATGACGACGACGGCGTTGCCCGCCGAGTGGGTCTTGATGTAGGCCGTGAGCTGGCTGAGGTTGTCGGCGCGCGAGGCCAGGTCGCCGTCGTTCGTGCCGGCGTTGGTGTGCAGGTTGTAGAAGTCGACGTAGACGCCCTCGGCGAGCCGCTCCCGCATGAACGTGAAGCCCTTGGGCGTGAGGCAGTCGCCGGAGTCGACCTGGCACGAGTTCCAGTGCACGCGCTCGAAGTCGTCGGTGTCGTAAGGGGTGTCGGACAGCGTGTTCAGGCCGCTGCCGATGCCGGCGCCGCCGCTGGTGGGCGTGCGGTAGGGGTGGGAGTCCGCGGCGTACAGGTAGGCGTGGTAGTTGAAGTCCTCCTGGACATGGACGATGTCGTACGGACCGAGCCGCTCGCCGATCGCCGTCGTGCTCGACTGCCGGGGCGTCGGGGCGCTGGAGAGGCCCTCGGGGAGGCCTGCGACGTTGTAGCTGAGCACGTTGAAGGTGCCCGAGTCGGCCGCCGCCGCCGTGGGGGCGATGGCCGTGAGTCCGCCGAACGCGGCGGCCGCCGCCGCGAGAGTGGCGAAGAGTCTGCGCATGAAAGACGGCTCCTGGGGGGTGTGGAGGGGGGCGAGGGGGAGCAGGGTGTTACGCGCATGTCAAAACGTAGCGACAAAGTCTGTGGATGAATGCGCTTTCTGCCGTTCCGGCGAAAACTTCATCCACTGGTCGCCGCGACGTCGGCGATCAGTGGCGACCGCTGCCGTGCGGCGGCCGTGCGGCAGCGGTGCGCGGAGGGGGTTTCACGCCGCGTGTTCCAGAACGCTCTCCGCCACCTTGGTGTCCAGGGCCGCGCGCACCAGCGCGGAGGCCAGCACCGCCGGTTCGGTGCCCCCGGCGAGTTCCACCAGTTGTGCGGGGTCCTTCGGCAGCCCGAGCCGCTCCGCCCCGGACAGGGCCTTTGCGTCCAGGCGGGGCGCCACCTCCGGCCAGACCCGCTGCACCTCACGCAGGAAGATGTCCGCACCGGCCGGGCCCATCCCCGGTATCTCCTGCAGCAGCCGGCGCAGCGCCTGGACGTCCCCGTCGGCCTCCTTCCGCATCCGCCGCAGGTCTCCTCCCCAACGCTCCGTCAGCAGCTCCGCGCCGTTGCCGAGCTGGGTCGCCGTGCGCTCGTCGTAGCGCCGGTAGCCGCCCCGGCCCAGCGCGTCGACGCGTTCCTGCCAGCCGGCCTCGGCCATGCGGCGGGCATCCCTCAGGCCCGCCTCGTACAGCTCCCGCACCGTGGCGAGCGCGATGGACGTGCGGATGCGGGCGCTGAGCAGCAGGGCCATGAGCAGCAGCCGGTAGAGCGGCTGCGGGTTGTCCGTGAGCCGGATGCCCGCCTCCTCGGCGTAGGTGCGTCCGTGCTCGGCGACGAGTTCCCCGATGACGCGGGCCGCGTTCTCCTGGCGGGTCATGACGGGCTCGCAAGGGTCGTTCGAGCCTCCGGCTCCAGGGCGTCGGTCATGGCGTACTCCGCTCCGCCCTCGGTGGATGAGACGGTCGCTCTCTGGCGGCCCGGAGCAACTCGGCACGTTCCTGCTCGCCGGTGCCGCCCCACACGCCCGCCGTCTGTCCGCTGTTCAATGCCCAGTCCAGGCACTCGGCCGTGACGGGACAGCGGCGGCAGACGCGCTTGGCGGCGGCGGTCTCCTCGATGGCCGGCCCCGTCGTCCCGACCGGAAAGAACAGCTCCGGGTCCTCACCCACGCATGCCGCGTACCGCAACCACTCCATGCGCGCCCGGGTCCCCAGGACGGATGGGGTGAAACCCGGCAACGGCAGCCCTGTGCACGGGAGCCGCGGATCTTCCCAGAGGGCCGACCCGGGTCTATAGTCCAACCCGTAAGTCGAAACTAGCAGTGCTAATTAATTTGGCGCCGGTCAGGAGTTCCGTCGTGCGTACCGTCCACTTCGCGGCAGCCCGCCGCACCCCCATCGGCAAGCTGCGCGGCGCCCTGTCCTCCGTACGACCCGACGATCTCGCCGCGACGGTGATCCGCGGAGTGGTCGCCGACATCCCCGCCCTCGACCCGGCCCGTATCGACGACGTCTACTGGGGCGCCGCCAACCAGGCCGGCGAGGACAACCGCAACGTCGCCCGCATGGCCGCCCTGCTGGCCGGACTGCCCGCGTCCGTGCCGGGCGCCACGGTCAACCGGCTGTGCGCCTCCGGCCTGGAGGCGGTGACGACGGCCGCCCGCACCATCGCTGCGGGTGAGGCCGACATCGTGCTCGCGGGCGGCTCGGAGTCCATGAGCCGCGCCCCCTTCGTGCTGCCCCGCCCCGACGAGGCCCTGCCGCACCGCATGGAGACCGCCGACACCCGCCTCGGCTGGCGCCTGGTCAACCCGGCGATGAAGGAGCTCCACGGTCTGCTGTCCATGGGAGAGACCGCGGAGGGGGTCGCCGAGCGGTACGGCATCCCGCGCGAACGCCAGGACGACTTCGCGCTGCGCAGCCACCGACGGGCCGCCGAGGCCCGCAAGAACGGATTCTTCGACGATGAACTCCTTCCTGTGACCTGCCCGGACGGGGTCGTGGTCACCGCCGACGAAGGCGTGCGCGAGGACACGTCGTACGAGAAACTCGCGCGCCTCAAGCCGGTGTTCCGCGAGGGCGGCACCGTCACCGCGGGCAACGCCTCGCCCATGAACGACGGCGCGGCCGGACTCCTCCTGGTCAGCGAGGAAGTACTGAACGAACTGGGCCTCGAATCCCTCGGCCGGTACGTCGCCGGTGCCTCGGCCGGCGTCCACCCGGACGTCATGGGCATCGGCCCCGTCCCCGCCACCGAGAAGGCCCTCGCGCGCGTCGGCTGGACGATCGGCGACATCGAGGAGGCCGAGTTCAACGAGGCGTTCGCCGCCCAGGCTCTCGCCTGCGTCGACCACCTCGGCATCGACCCCGATCTGGTCAACCCGACCGGCGGCGCCATCGCACTCGGCCATCCGCTCGGCTGCTCGGGCGCGCGCATCCTGACCACCCTCCTTCACCGCATGCGCCGCACCGGCGCGGCCCGCGGTCTCGCGACCATGTGTGTGGGCGTCGGACAGGGCAGCACGGTGCTCGTGGAGCGGCACTAGACGTACGTCGAGGGGCGCACAGGTCAGGGGCGTTCGGGAACCGGCGGCTCCAGCGTCCGTGGCGCGAGGCCGCGCGGTGGCCATCTGGCGAGACGGTCCTTACACGAGCAGATGTAAGGACATAGCATCGGTCCCCGCATGAACACGATGACGCTCTGGGACATATCCCTGTGGGGGTTCGCCGCGCTGGCCGCCGCGGCGTTGCTCGTCGGCTTCTCCAAGACCGCCGTGAGCGGCGCCAACACGGTCAGCCTCGCCATCTTCGCCGCCGTCCTGCCCGCCCGCGCCTCGACCGGCGTCCTGCTGCCCCTCCTCATCGTCGGCGACGTACTCGCCGTCCTCACCTACCGGCGGCACGCCCACTGGCCCACCCTGTGGCGCCTGTTCCCGGCGGTCGCCGCGGGCGTCGTCCTCGGCACACTGTTCCTGGTGTGGGCCGACGACGGGGTCGTACGGACGTCGATCGGCGCGATCCTGCTCCTGATGGCGGCGGTGACGGTGTGGCGCCGCCGGACCGCCGGCCGGGAGGAGGTACCCGACTCGGTGACCACACGCTCCGGCCGGATCAAGGCCCGTTCCTACGGCGTCCTCGGCGGCTTCACCACGATGGTGGCCAACGCGGGCGGCCCGGTGATGTCCATGTACCTGCTCTCCGCCGGCTTCCGCAAACTCGGCTTCCTCGGCACCTCGGCCTTCTTCTTCCTGATCGTCAACGTCTCCAAGGTGCCCTTCAGCGCGGGCCTCGGCCTCATCGACGGCCGCTCCCTGCTGCTGGACGCGGCGCTCGCGGTGTTCGTGGTACCGGGCGCGTACATCGGCAAGTGGGCGGTGAACCGGATCAACCAGCGCCTGTTCGAGCAACTGGTGATCGCGGCGACGGTGGTGGGCGCCGTGCAGCTGCTGCTGCGCTGAGCCCGGCCGCCGGACTACCGGAGCAACGCCGGGAGGTCCGCGAAGGAGTCGAGGACGTGGTCGGGCTCGCCGCTCGCGGCCCGGTGCGTCTCCGGCAGGTACTTGCCGGTCCTGACGAGGACCCCGGTGATCCCGGCGCGCTGGGCCGCGAGCACGTCGGACTCGATGTCGTCGCCGACCATCAGCGCCTGGCCGGCACGGACCCCGACATGGGCGAGCGCCGACTCGAAGAACGCGGGCGACGGTTTGCCCGTGACCTCGGCCTCCGTCCGCGCGGCCTTCTCCAGCCCGAGCAGGAACGCCCCGGAGTCCAGCTGCAGCCCGCGGTCGGTGCGCCAGTACAGGTTGCGGTGCACGGCGACCAGCCGCGCGCCCTGCTGGAGATGGCCGAAGGCGCGGTTGAGTGCCGTGTAGTCGAACTCGGGCCCGGCGCCGCCGAGGATCACGACGTCCGGGACGGTGTCCTCGTCGTCCACGAGACGGACACCTGCCAGGTCCTCCCGGATGTCACCACTGTTGAGCAGGGAGCACCGGGCGCCGGGGAAGTGCTCCGCGAGGTACGCGGCGGTGACGGCGGGTGCGGTGAGGATGTCCCCGGCGGCCACGGGGAAACCGGCCGAGGAGAGGGTCTGGGCGATCGACGTGCGGGTGCGGGACGTCGTGTTGGTGAGCAGCGCGACGGCCAGGCCGCAGTCACGGATCTCCCGCAGCGCCTCGACCGCCCCCGGCAGCGGTTGCCACGAGACGGTGAGGACTCCGTCGATGTCGATGAGGACGGCACGCACCGAATCCATGTCAGGACGATAGCGAGGGGTGGCTCCCCGAGCGCGGCAAGGCGTGCGGCAAAGGTGTGACCGGACTTTTGACGCAACCCCGCCGCTACGAACAGACGACGGCGGCCCCACATTACGGGCGCTGGTGGTCGCCCGTACCCTCGAATCCATGCCCCCGCACATCCTGGTCCTCGGCGGCACCACCGAGGCGCGTGAACTGGCCGCGTCGCTCGCGGCGCGTCCCGGTGTGCGGGTGACCACGTCCCTGGCCGGACGGGTGTCCCTGCCGGGGACGCTCGACGGGGATGTCCGCATCGGGGGTTTCGGCGGCGCGGAGGGGCTGACCGCCTGGCTGCGCGAGCACCGGGTGGACGCGGTGGTCGACGCCACCCACCCCTTCGCCGCCCGCATCACGGCGAACGCGGCCCAGGCCGCGGCGGCCACCGGTGTCCCCGCCGTGGTGCTGCACAGGCCCGGCTGGAGCGCGGGCCCCGGCGACCGCTGGCACGAGGCGGCCTCGCTCACCGACGCAGCGGCCCTGCTCCCACAGCTCGGCCGACGCGTCTTCCTCACCACCGGCCGACTGGGCCTCGCGGCCTTCGCGCACCTGGCGGATCTCCACTTCGTCGTACGGTCGGTGGAACCGCCCGAGCCGCCCATGCCCCCGGACGTGGAGGTGCTGTTGGCCCGGGGTCCGTTCACGGTCGAGGGTGAGACCGCGCTGTTGCGTGAGCACCGGATCGATGTGCTGGTGACGAAGGACAGCGGGGGAGCGGCGACGGCGGCCAAACTCACGGCGGCACGGGATCGTGGACTTCCGGTGGTCGTCGTACGTCGTCCGCCCCTGCCCGAGGGCGTGACCGCGGTGACCGACGTGGCCGCAGCGCTGTCCGGGCTGGGCCTCGGCTCTTGAGGAGCGACGACCGGCCCTAGCTCCGGGGATGCCTGCGCAGCAGATACGTGTCCATGATCCAGCCCTTGCGCTCCCGGGCCTCCGAACGCAGCCGTTCGATGCGCTCGGCCGTCTCGGCGAGGGGGCCGGAGACGAGTATCTCGTCCGGCGTGCCGATGTACGCGCCCCAGTAGATGTCGATGTCCTGGTCCGCGTACTGCCGGAAGGTCCGGTGGGCGTCGAGCATCACGACCACGTCGTCGACTCCCTCCGGGAAGCCCTCCGCAAGGCGTCGACCCGTGGTGATCTGGACGGGCCGGGCCACCCGGTTGAGCCCCGTGCGATGCTTCGCCACCAGCGCCGAGACGCTGCTGATGCCCGGCACGACGTCGTACGAGAACGTCACCGCGCCCCGCTCCAGGACCTCCTCCAGGATGCCCAGCGTGCTGTCGTACAACGCCGGGTCGCCCCACACCAGGAACGCACCGCTCTCGTCCTCGCCCAGCTCCTCCACGATGAGCCGCTCGTAGATCGCGGAACGTGCCGAGCGCCAGTCGCCGACAGCGGGGGAGTACGCGGCGCCGCCCGCGGCCCGGTCGCGCTCGGGGTCGCGCGCCTCCACCAGGCGATACGTCCCCTCCGGCAGGTGCGCGTCCAGAATGTCACGGCGCAACTGCACCAGGTCCGACTTCTCCTCGCCCTTGTCGAGGATGAAGAACACGTCCGTGCTCTTCAGCGCCTTGACCGCCTGCAGGGTCAGCTGGTCGGGGTCGCCCGCCCCGATGCCGATGACATGAATCTTTCGCACGCCCCCGAGTCTGCCGTACGGCACCGACGGTCCACGCACGCCCCCAATGCGGGCTGCCCTAGGGCTGCTTCCCACACAGCCGGGGCGCCCAGGCCCGCGCGTCGACGATGTTCGCGTTCCGCTCCACGACCGAGGCCAACTCCCTTGCCCAGACGACCACTTCCGCCACCTCCATGCCGTAGGGCCGGTCCTGCCCGGCCGCGGCCATCCACTCCTCGACGGCCCCGGCGCCGCGCCGCAACAGCCGGGCGCCGCCCGTCGCGTTGCCGCGGGCCGCGTGCGTGAGGCCGACCGCGAGCTGGGCCAGCCCGCGCCACAGGGCGCGCTCCTCGTCGGGCCCGGACTTCCAGGCGTCCTCGAAGACCTCGTGCGCGTGGAACGGCTTCCCGGCGTCCAGCAGGGCCTGAGCCTCGGCGACGGTGTCCTCCGGGCTGCGCAGGACACCCTCGGGCTGGCGCGCCACGCCCTCCGATCCGTACGGCAAGGGCCGCCCCAGCCCGTCCCGTGGCCGCGCGCTCCGGGCCCGTCCCTCCGGGTCCCGGTCGCGCTCCAGGCCGGCCCCGGTCTCCGATGAGTCGCTCATACCCCGATTGTCGCGCGC
This sequence comes from Streptomyces sp. NPDC001634, assembly GCF_040298185.1. Lineage (NCBI taxonomy): Bacteria > Bacillati > Actinomycetota > Actinomycetes > Kitasatosporales > Streptomycetaceae > Streptomyces > Streptomyces sp. NPDC001634. The sequence continues at coordinate 12,721 of NZ_JBEOZU010000022.1, forward strand.
CCCTCGCCCCCGTCGGTGCAGTGCCTGCTGTGAGGTAAAGTTCTGTTCGCGCGATCACGCGGAACACCGCGGGGGCGCACCGGGACGTGGCGCAGCTTGGTAGCGCACTTGACTGGGGGTCAAGGGGTCGCAGGTTCAAATCCTGTCGTCCCGACAGCGATGTCGGATGTTTCCGCAGGTCAGGGGCTCTCTTCGGAGGGCCCCTGACGTGTGAGTGGGAGCAGTCCGGGAGCCCTCTGCCGCTCCCCATGCTCGCATCGCTCCCAGTTGCCGTCGTCGGTGTCAAACGACGTTGACCGCCTATCGCCCGATCAGGTCGAGATGACCGTGCTCCCACAGCGGGGGCCTGCTGCTCCCGGCGACCGCCTGCGCGGCTTTGGTGTCCCCTTGGCTGCGAGGGCTCCATGTCTGGATGGGCAGTGCATCAAGATCTTGAACGCGACGGCCGGGATCTGTGCAGGTTGGAGGGGATGCGGCTGGGGTGCTGACATCGCGTGTGTCCGCTTGTGGACGGGATGGTGGCGGTATGCGGCGATAGCGTGCTGTATGGAGCGTCGCTCGACCGGTCGCTCGTGTGTGTCGGCGCACACCCTGCGTGGCTGTCATGGGCTGTCATGGGCTGTCATGGGCTGTGCGGCCCATGGCGTGACTCGACAGTCGCCGGCCGAATCGTCGGTAGAGACGGTAGAAGGGGCGGATTGTGTGCTCACTTGTCCCCCGATAGTCGCGGCTACGAAAGACCCAGCGTAGGAACAAGCCCCGCCTGCAAAGCCCCGCTGCCAGCCGACCGAGAGAGCCCTATGACGGATCTCCGCAACCATGCGCACTGCACGCTCGCGAAGGTCAGCAGGGTAGGGGGACGGACGTGCCAAGACTCGTTCCTCTCAGGGAATCGAGCCTCCATCAGACCCGGAGTGGTTCAACTGATCAGCCCGGCCGTTCCCGTGAAACGGCCGGGCTCGCGACGTTCACCATCGACCTGGACGACGGTATCCGGGACATCCAGTGGACCACCTGAAGCCCCTCTCAGGATTACCGGTCATGGTCGGCCCGCTGCCGATCTGTGGTTCCCGGCCTGCGAGAGTGTTCCCGTGCTTCTGGAGCCTGAGAAAACTCTGTTCGTTCGTGGTGCCACGCCCGTGCTCGTGTTGGCTGACGCGCCTGTCCACGACGTCCTTCCACCCGTGACCGCGGCCGACGGGGCGGTGCCCCTGTGCGAGGGGTGGAGCATCGTCCCCAGACTCACCCTGTGTGTCGTGGACGGACCGGGCGAGCATGGCCTCATCGTCCCTGCCCTTGCCGCCCCGGTGCTCGACGGAGCCGAAGGAAACATCGCACCGGGCGACATGGCCGGCTGGTGCGCGGATGCCGAGAAGGCCCGTGGAGCAGTAATCCTGTCCATGGACCAACTGCCTGAGACACTCGATTGGTCCTTCCTGTTGGGCTCGGGCATCGCCCGTGGCGGCTTCGTGCCCGCCCTGACCTGACCTCCACAGCCGGAACCGGGCCTTCCCAGGTCCTGACGCGCGGCGGCCTGATCGCACAACTCACGGCTCGGAGACGACCCCAGCACAGCGAAAAGCCCCCTACTCGCGGAGAGTCCGCAGGTAGGGGCTTGACCGTGCGGGCCTACTTCTTCTTGCCCCGGGTCTTGTCGGGGATCTTGGTGAGCTGGGTTTTTCGCTGGTCGGGGCCGCGCTCGGGTCCGCCCGAGTGGTCGTCATTGGTCGTCGTTGGCCACTGCCGAGCGGCCTCGGACGGCCCAGAGACGCCCCGAGCTTCACCCAGGATTCGCTGCCCCAGACATGATCGTCCACGGGTTGCCTTCCCCGCCGCCCCCCGCTCGTTCTGGTGCGGTGGTGGTGCAGAGCTGCGGCGACCAGGGGTGATCAGCCGGGCACGTGCCATTCATCGAGGCGGATCTTCACCTGACGGTTGTGGTCCGCGTGCCAGATCACCTCACCGGCGACGGTGGCGCCCAAGGCAGGCAGTTCCATGCGGTGAGGCATTGCGGTGATCTCGGCAGAGCCGACTGCATTCGGCACGCCATCGAGGAGGAGGAAGACGCCGAACGGCTGTCGGCCGATGACTCGTCCGCTGATGTGAGAGCCAAGGGGTAGTGCGGAGACTGTTGCTGGCAAGCTCTGATCTATGACATCCGAGGCCGGCACCAGGGAGCGGTCCGGCCAACTGAACTCGGTCATTGGCCAATCATGGTCAGGGTGGCGAGCGTTATCGACAGGAGGTCGCAACGCCTCACCGCTCGGCCGCGCGAGACCGACACGCTTTCCAACTGTATTGGTGGGGCGGTGGGCTGTGTGCAGGGGCGTTCACCTGCGCTCTTGAGCGGCTGGTAGCCGGTGTTGGGAGCGCTGTGAGTCTCTCCTGAACGGCCGTGAACGGGGCCGAATGAGAAGGAAACTGAGACGGCCGTCCATGGTCCTGGAGCTGACCTCGCCACCATGGCGCGTCCAGGCTGTCAGCCGGGATGACCTTGGCCCTGGCCAGGATCTTCCTGTCCAGGGCCCGTACCAGGGCGCGCAACTCACGCGCGCTCCTCCTCGGCAGTGCGTGAATCACGGCTTCAAGGTGGCCGCGGAAGTCGACGCCGTAACACCCGCACTCAAGAATGCCGCAGTCAGGACCTTCGAGTGGGTCCGCAAGCTGTCTGAGAGGGCCGTGGGCCAGGGCCTTCCAGTGCCAGAACGCTTCTTCCGTGGCTTCGGGCCAGAAACGGGTCCGTTCAAGCCGCCGCAGGTCAGCAGTGCAAGATCCAGAGAGGCGTTCAATGGACGGGTACCGTCGCTGCTTCGGCCGGCGGGCAGGAAGGTCGCCCCGCAGGGCTGACGGGCGCCTACGCGGCATTGCCCCTTCGGTTGTCGGTCATGGGGGCAAGGTACAGAACGACGTGCTCGGTGGCCACCGCGTATCCGGTGACTGAAGCTCTGAGCTTGGGAATCTCAGGTGATCTATTCAGTAGTGGTGGAGCTGACCTGCGCTACAGCGGTGCAGGCGCGTACCATCTGCGGAGTTGAGTATCCGCTGTTCCTCGTGTCTCCCCGCACGATCTGGCACGCGTTCGGCACGGTCAGGCGCCTATGGGCTACGCTAGTCTCCGATCATGGCCTTGCGACCTGATGAGTTCTACGACCACGCACGTGCGGCCGCGGATGGTGAGCTTCGGCTTCCGTTGGCGCGGATGACCAGCTGGGAGATAAGCCCGTTCGAACCTGAGGGACTTCGCGTCGCGCCGCTGCGCCCGCCCGTTCTGCCCGAGCCGGAACGGCACGGCGAGGACCCGGCGAACTGCGACCCGTGCCGCGCCCGAGACGAAGGCATCTGGTTCAACGAACGCTGGCGACTGGCCCGGGTCACGGGCGTCGGTGTGCCGCTGGTGCTGATGCTGTACTCCCGCGACCACTACGACATGGCGGATCTGCCCGACGAAATGGCCGCCGAACTCGGGGTGCTCACCACTCACATCGTCCGCCATGTGCAGGCGCTACCGCATATCTCCCGAGCCCACGTCTACCGGATCGGGGACGGAGCTGCACACCTGCACATCTGGCTCTTCGCTCGGCCCGAGGGTCAGGCCCAGCTGTATGGGTCGTGGATGCCCGTCTGGGACGACCTTCTGCCGGAGTACCCGGCGGACGTAGCCGACGCAGACGCGGCGGCCGTCGCCGACGCATTGGTCACCTCGTACGGAGGCCGTCGCTCGGCCACCGACGAACAGATGCACGCCTGAGCCTTCCGCACGATCTCATGAGCCGGTCTACTGATCGGCCCTTCCGCTGACCAGCGGGACTGACGAAGCCCACGGCTCTGACCAGCTCAGATGTCGTGGGCATCTGTCGTTGGTGGTTGGCGCCGGTTGACCTCGCACGGCCCGGACTTCGCCGCGGGGCCGTCGCCAGTTCACTCACCGCTGCGGCCGTCGTCGACCTCCGACGCCGCTGTGAGCACAGCATGAGGAGTTCGGTCCATTCCTGGCAAGGCGGGGCCTTCCTTCGCGCACTGGGGTCGTGGGCGACCGCCGACAGCTGCGGCTGTTCGTAGTCGTTGATGTCAGTGCTGGATGTCAGCGGAACAGCTCTGGCGCCGGGCATACCTCCAGGGGCTCGTCCGGCTGGTCTGCCCAGTTCCACCAGACATGCCGACCGGCACACCTCCACAGCGCACGACAGGCGCGCCGGTTTTCGTCCTCCCGCCTGGAGAGCACGAAGCCACCAGGGCAGGCCGGGGCGTCGCCGGCCATGCGGCGCACCTCAAGAGCCGACAGGCACCCACTGACGCACACCGTGGCCGTTCGCGCCGTACCAGTAGTGGGGCAGGCCCTTGATGCTACTGGTGCGGAACGGGCGGCCGTGGTCGTCGATGCGGACCGTGCCGGTGCGGCCCTGGGAGGACCAGTCGAGTTCCAGGTACCAGTTGCAGTCGTAGGCCTCGGTCGTCGCGGTGACCAGCAGCACCTCCGGGTCCTCGGCGGAGACGCGGTAGGGGAACTGCACCGCGGGGATGGGCTTTCCGGTGTCGTCGCCGGGGCGCGCGTGGGCGATCGGGCGGTTGACGTCCAGGTTCACGGAGAAGTCACGGGGCCTCATGTCGCCGCCGCAGCCCTGGCCCGTGTTGTACGCCTTGCCGGTGACCGGGGTGCCGCGGCTGACGATACGGACCCGGAGGGCCTCCAGGACCACGGCCGTGGACGACTTCCCCTGCACCGAGATCTGCACCATCGTCTGCCGCCCGTGCACCGCCCCCTGCGTCGCCGCCCACACCCCGGCGTCCTGCTGCACCGGCGGCGGGGGCACCTGGATCGGCTCTTTCTCGATGACGTAGTCGTGCATGCAACCGCCCTCCCAGATCTGCGAGTCGGCGGTCCAGGCGAGCGGCACGGAGGCATCGCTCTTCGTGTCCGCCGACGGTCCGCCCCTCTTCTCGGGGATCCCCGAAGCCCGTACTCCTGCGGATGGCGAGGCCGACGAACGGCTGGGGGAGGGACTGGTCGCAGGGGCCGAGGGGTGGTGTGACGTACCGGTTCCTGTCGTACGGGACTGACCGGGGGCCTTGGCGGAGTTGTCGTGAGACCGGTCGGCCGACAGCGCGGACAGACTGCCCAGCGTCACCAGCAGCACGGTCGCCGCGGCGGCGCCGACGACGGTGCGGCGACGGCGGTACCAGGGCCGTCCGGTCGAGCAGGCCGCCTCCCACTGGGCCGTCGGCTCGGGACTGCCCGATCCGGGAGCGCCGGGAGCGGGCAGCCCGGCGTCGGGTGCGCCCGCGTCGAGTCGCGGCGGCGCACCGCTCGTGCTGCCCCCGTCACCACCGATGCCGTCCGCGCCGCCACCCGCGCCCCGCGCCGTCCGGCTGTCCGGACCCGAAGCCCGCTCGCCGCCTGTCGGCTCCAGCGCCCCCTTGGCCTTTGTCGGCTCCGCTGCCTCCTCGGCCCTTGTCGGCTCCGCCGCCCCCTCACCCGCCCTCGGCCGCTGTCGTGCCGTCACCGCGAGCAGCCACAGGCGGTGCAGTTCGAGACGTTCCTCCGGTGTCGCCCCGCAGAAGGCGGCCAGGCGCTCCACCGGGGCGTAGTCCTGCGGGACCGCCTCGCCCGCGCAGTAGCGGTGCAGCGTGGAGGTGTTCATGTTGAGGCGCCGGGCCAGGGAGCCGTAGCTCCGGTCCGTGCGGTCCTTGAGCCGGCGCAGCAGCGCCGCGAACTGCTCGACGTCGTCCCCGGTCGACACCGTTCCCCCGTCCTCCCACGTGTCCCCGTATCCCAGGCGGTCCATATACCTGCACGTCAGATGGGCTGGGACGGTTCCACCGTCGCCGGACGGGCGTCCGGCGTTGCGCCGGGCCACCGTGACGGCCGATGCTCTTGGTGTCGCACCGACCAGGGCCGGACCGACCAGCCGGCGGCGGGCGACAGACGACACCCATGCACTCATCCACGGGGGACACCCATGCCCAAGCGCACCCGAGCAGGCACGCTCCTCGCACTCGCCGTCACGGGCCTCGCCCTCTGCGCGACGCTCTCCACGCCGGCGAACGCCGCGGCCAAGGCGCCCGACTTCCTCGCGGCGGCCGATCTCCCGGCGCACCCGAGCCCGTCCTGGACGGCCGGCTAGGTCACCGCCGACATACCGGAGGCGGTGGAACAGGACCGCTGCCTGAGCATGGCGCTGGGCAGTGACGGCTCGGACACCTGGTACCGGGAGTTCCGTACCGACCTCGACACGAACGCCCGTCAGGTCAGCGTGCAGTTGTCCGCGACGGCTGCGGCGAAGGGGCGCTTCTCGCGGCTGGACAAGGACATCAAGTCCTGTACGGCACGCCTCGAGAAGGCCGACCCGGAGACCGAGGCCACGCTGAAGGACTTCGGCACGCTGCCCGTCGAGGAGAGCGCCCACGCCTGCGGCCTGCACACGGTGGTCTCCTGGGGAGCCTCCGGCATCCGTCTGCTCTCCGTCGACCGTGACGGCAGGACCGTCACGGTCGTCGACCGGGGGCAACTGGGCGGCTTCGGGGACGCGCCGGTGAAGGTCTTCAAGAAGAACGACCGTCACGGCCGTGAACAAACTCCACTGACGGCATGACGGCATGACGGCAGGACCGCATGACCGGGGCTACCCTCCGCCACGGGGGTGGGGAGGGCGGCCCATCGACCACCGACAGCGCCATTCGGCGTGATTCGGCACGACTCGGAAGACGAGGAACACACATGAGCAGCAAGACCCGCGCCGTCCTGACCGCCGGCGTCCTCGCCGTCGCCCTCGGCCTCGGCGCCACGGCCCAGGCCTCCGTCGGCGCCCCGCGCAGCGTCAGCGGCAAGACGTCCGACAACATCACTCGCATCGCCGACTTCTACGGCACCTACATCGACGCGGTGCTCGACGAGGACAGGGGCAACCTCGGAAAGGCCCTGCGCAGCCACTACCTCACCCCCGCCTTCCAGAAGGAGCTGGCGGCCTGGGAGGACCGGGAGCACGCCGACGGCGTCCTGCGCGCCCAGAACGTCCCGCTCGCCTGGAAGGTCACCGACAACGGCACCGCCGGCAACTACACGGAGGCCGTCGTCACCTTCACTTGGGGCAGCGGCACCACCACCAAGCTGGTCGTCGACATGACCCGCGGCAGCCACAGGATCTTCCACATCGGCGAGAAGGGCGTGGGACGCAAGTAGTCACTCCGGTCGCAGCCGTAGCGTGAGGACCTGGAACGGTCGCAGCTCGAAGGCCAAGTTGCTTTCGCGCAGCGGCCGTTCCAGCAGCTCCGTCACCTCGGCCCGGCCCACCGGGAACCCGGGCGTGTGGGTGGCCCGCGCCCGGCCGCCCCGGGACTCGTACAGTCGCACCACCACATCCCCGCTGCGGTCCTCCGTCGGCTTCACCGACTCGACAGTCACGGCCGGGTGGTCGGTCTACGTGGACCAGCGGCTCCACGACCTGCGCCCCGGCCACCGGCAACGGCAGGTTCAGGGCGAGCCTCTCGGCGACCGCGTGCGTGATGTCCGCGTCCGGCCGCAGCGCGTACGTGAACCGGTGCTGCGCGAGGTCATCACCGTGATGGGCGGCAGCTCCGGCGGCGTGTCCGCCACGGTACACGCCGCCTGCTCCCCGCCGTCCGAGACCGCGGCCGCCAGGGCGTGCTTGAGCATGCTGCGGGCATCCGGGCGGTCCGGTTCGGCGCTGTTAGCGCCCCTTGCTGACCGCGGCTGACCTCTGTATCCGGCACGGCTGTGGCACGCGGTACTCATCCTCGGGACGTGTGGCGACCTTCTGATCCGTAGCTTTACAGAGATCGGTCAACGGAGGTCATACAGGCAGTCGTTCGGCTCCTGAGGGTTGCTGTGGGTCATGGTCGGTTGCTGTGGTTGCTGTACTTCTCTGCTGTACAGCAGGATGTCCCCATCAGGATCGGGCGTTGACCTCGCCTGCGACAATGCACCCATGAATGACGCCTCTGGACCGCAGACCTTCGCTTCGCCGCTCAAGCCCGTCGACCTGCGCACCATCGCGTCTGAACGTGAGGCCTTGGCCGGGTGGCTCGACTACCATCGCGCCGAGTTGCTGAGGAAGCTCGATGGGTTGACCGAGGAACAGGCTGCCCGGCGTGTCGTTCCGTCCCTCACCACCCTGCACGGATTGGTGCGACACCTCACTAAGGTCGAGTTTGTCTGGTTTATTAACGTCATCAAGCAGAGCGAGGAACCCGCGCCCTTCGGTTGGCCGAAGCGCAGGGACGGTGACTTCCTGTTGGACGACGGCGCGACACTGCCTGAGGACGTCGCGCGCTACCTGGCCGCCTGCGAGCGCAGCCGCGAGATCTTCGCCGGGGCTTCACTGGATGATGTTTGCACGCACCACCGATTTGGGGATCTCGACGTGCGTTGCATCATGATGCACATGATCAGGGAATACGCCCAACACAACGGCCACGCGGACGTCATCCGCGAGCTCATCGACGGCAGTACGCAGAGCTGAGTCCCCTCACACCTCCGGGCGCGGCCCTTAGACGTCATCTCATTTGGTGAGTCTGCGGTAGCAGATGAGGGTGCAGGCGATGCTGGTGAAGGCGAGGAAGTGCTCGGCTTTGCGCTCGTAGCGGCGGTGCAGTCGACGGCATCCGGCGAGCCAGGACATCGTGCGTTCTATGGTCCAGCGGTGGCGGCCCAGGCGGGTTGAGGACTCGATGCCCTTGCGTGCGATGCGGTGGGTGATGCCCCGCTCACGTAACCATCGCCGCAGGTGGGAGTAGTCGTAGCCCTTGTCGGCGTGGAGCTTTCCCGGTTTGCGTCGTCGGCGTCCACGGCGGGAGCGGATCGGCGGTATGCCCTTCACCAGTGGGATCAGGGCCTGGCTGTCGTGCAGGTTCGCCCCCGAGATTCCGGCGGAGAGGGGCAGACCGGTCCGCTCGGTGATCAAGTGGATCTTCGAGCCGTACTTGCCCCGGTCGACAGGATTCGGACCTGTCAGATCCCCCTTTTGAGGGCCCGCATGTTCACCGAGTCGATCGCACAGCGCGACCAGTCCAACTCGCCGCGGGAGCCGAGTTCGTCGAGGACCAGGCGGTGGAGCTTGGCCCACACCCTGGCCTTCGTCCACTCGGTGAAACGCCGGTGGGCCGTCGCCCCCGACGGCCCGAACGACGCTGACGGCAACTGCTGCCACGTGCAGCCCGACGTGGCCACAAACACGATCGCAGCCAGCACCTCGCGGTCACCGTGCCGACGCCGTCCACCACCCTGAGGCCGCGAGGGAGCCTCCGGCACCACTCGCTGGAACAGTTCCCACAACTCGTCCGGCACCAGCCGCTCAACGATCCCCACCACGAGCGACAGCCTACCGAGTCAGCCAAATGAGATGACGTCTTAGCGCCGTCCGGACCGCTCTTCACCTGGTTCTGGCGAGGATGCCCCGGCGTTCACGCCGGGGAGGAATGGCCTCCCCGTCCCGGCGACGCGGAGCGTCGTCGCATCCACTCTCCCACGGGCGCGGAGCGCCCGCACGGCCGCCTGGCGGAGCCGGGGAATGCGAACAACCATCCCACGGGTCACCGGGACTGGTGATCGCTGAGGAAGTGTCGGTCGCGCGTGCGGTCGTCGTACTACGGTCCGACGTCATGAAGCTGGTGGTCCAGGTGAAGCTGCTGCCGACGCCCGAGCAGGCGTCGGCGCTCGAGGCGACCTTGCGCGCCTGCAACCGGGCCGCCACCTACGCGTCGCACGTTGCCTTCGCCAAGAAGTTGAAGGACCGCAATGGCCTGCAGAAAGAGGTGTATGCGGACCTGAAGGTGACGTTCGGGCTGTCGGCGCAGCCGGCGGTGCGGGCGGTGAAGAAGGTCGTCGACGCCTACGCGACGCTGAAGGCCAACCTGCAGGCCGGGAACCTGGGTTCGCCCGCCTCCCAGCGGTACCGCAAGGCCGTCGGCACCCCCGTCAGCTTCCGTCCGGAGGCGGCCCAGCCGTTCGACGACCGCTGCCTGTCCTGGCAGTACGACGCGCGCACCGTGTCGATCTGGACCGTGGACGGGCGGATGAAGGGCATCCGGTTCGCCTGCTCCGCCGATCAGCTCAAGACTCTCGTGCAGTACCGCAAGGGCGAGAGCGATCTGGTCCGGCGGGGCGGGAAGTGGTTTCTGATCGCTACCTGCGACCTGCCCGATCCCGACCCGTACGACCCGGCCGACTGGATCGGGGTGGACCGGGGCATCGTGAACCTGGCCACCACCAGTGACGGCACCAACTACCAGGGGCGTCGGCTGGGCCGATACCGTCGCTGGCAAGCCCGTAAGCGCGCCGAACTGCAGGCCAGGCAGACCCGCTCGGCCACCCGCCGCCTCACGCGCCGCGCGCAAAAGGAGAAGCGTCATGGCACGCATGTGAACCACCGCATCAGCAAGGAGATCGTGTCCGTCGCGCAACGCACCGGTCGCGGGATCGCCGTCGAGGCACTCGGCGGGATCCGCGAGCGGGTACGGCTACGCCGCGACCAGCGGGGCACCCTCTCCTCCTGGCCCTTCCACCAGTTCGGACACCACCTGGCCTACAAGGCACGCAAGTCCGGGGTGCCCTTCCTCGAAGTGGACGCGGCCCATACCTCGCAGCGCTGCCCGCGCTGCGGCCACGCAGAGCGGGCCAACCGGCCCGACCGGGATCATTTCCGCTGTCGTCGGTGCGGGCTCTCCCCCACTCTCGGCTTCGCTCGAGCGGGAGGTGCCCCCACGCCCGGCCGACGTCGTCGCCGGGGTCAACGTGCGCGATCGCGCACGCTCGGCGTGGGTGTTCGTCACCGCACCCGCACCCTCCCCCTGACATCTGGTGGGGGCTGGGTGGATGCGACCCGTGACCGTCCTGTCGTAGGGGACAGTCGGGAGCGCGACGAGGTGTGAACGACCGAGTGCACAAGCTCGGCCGTTCACGGCCGAGAAGGTGACTGATCCGTCCCGTCCGCGCGCCGCCTTGAGCGCGACCATCCTTCCGACGGGGCAGTAGGGGTCGGCCAGGGACACGTGGACCACGTTCGGCACGGTGCCGTCCGGCAGCGGCAGCCCGTCGAAGTACGTCTGCACCCGGGTCTTCGTGCGGTCCACCAGCTGGTCGGGGATCAGTAGCGTGCCCGGCCCGTACTCCGGGCGCAGCCTGCCCACCGCGAACGGGCCGAGCACCTGCCGTACGCCGACGGAGCGCAGCGCCAACAGGTTGGCGCGGTAGTTGATCCGGTGCGGTGGCAGATGGTGGGCGCGGCCGTGGCGGGGGAGGAAGGCGACCCGCCGGCCGGCTATCTCGCCGAGGAAGAGGGAGTCGCTTGTACGCACTGACGTGTTCCGGGCTATCAGGACGGCTGCGGGGAGGACGGGCGTTGGGGGCGAAGGCCACGGCGGCCCGGGGGTTCCTGGATGGCACGCTCCCTCGTCGAAGCTGCGGGTGAGGAGTCGGAGGCCGACTTCGCGGACACGTGGCTGGCCCTGGCTGGGCAGCAACGCATGTGCGTCCTCACGCTGCGGCTGTGCTGCTCACGCAAGGCTGTGCACCGACCCGACTGCCTCGCAGTAGGCGTACCTGGAAGCCCCATGTGGAGGACTTCGAGGTGCTGGACGGCGTGTCGAGTGTTTCGATGAGTCCCGCAAGAAGCGGAGGACGCGGTCCGTTGGTCCTCTCGGTGGTCCAGTGCGCGTTGAATGCCGAACACGGGGGAATGCGCCGACGCACGCAGTGGTCAGGACGGCGACGGGTGGGGTCCCGTGGGTGCTGCGCATGCCCCGTGGCCGGTAGACGTCCCTGTTCCGTAAGGAGGTCGGACGTTCCGTGGCAGCCTTCCCTCAGGTGGGATGGAAGGCATGAGATCGCGCTTCTTTCCGCCGGTGTTCAAGGGCAGACTGCACGACGCCCGCACGGCGACCTCGATCGGGCGGTGGCTCGGCCTGGCGTTCGCCTTGTGCTTCTGCACCGGCTTGATCAGCCACTTCATGCAGCACCCGCCAGGATGGCTCGCCGACGACCTGCCGAGCCGCCCGGTGTGGGGCTACCGGTTCACGCAGGGGCTCCACGTCGCTTCCGGCATCGCGGCGATCCCGTTGCTGCTGGCCAAGTTGTGGACGGTGTATCCCCGGCTGTTCGAGTGGCCACCGGTGCGCTCGGTGCGGCACGCCCTGGAGCGGGTGTCGGTGGCCGTCCTGGTCGCGGCGGCCCTCTTCGAGCTGGCGACCGGTCTGCTGAACACCGCCCAGTGGTACCCGTGGCCCTTCTCCTTCGTGGAGGTGCACTACGCCGTGGCCTGGGTGGTGGTAGGAGCGCTGGTCCTGCACATCGCGGTCAAGGCACCCGAGATCGCGGCGCATTGGAGCCGTCGCTCGCCGGGCACGCTGGCCCTGCCCGCCGAGGACGCCCCTGACCGGCGCTCCCTGCTCGCCGCGGTGGCGGCGGCGGTCGGCGCGGTCACCGTCACCACGGTCGGACAGTCCTTCACCCCGTTGAAGGACCTCACCCTCCTCGCACCCCGCCACCCTGACCATGGTCCCGAGGGCCTGCCGGTCAACCGGACCGCCGCCGCGGCCGGCGTCGGCCTTGTCCACGCGGAGCGCTACCGCCTGACCGTCGCCGGACCGCGGCCCTTCACACTCACCTTGGACGAATTGCGCGCACTGCCCCAGCACGAGGTCGAGCTGCCGATCGCCTGCGTGGAGGGGTGGAGCAAGTCGGCGCACTGGACGGGCGTGCGCGTCGTGGACCTGCTGGAGCGGGCGGGCACCCCGGTCCACGCGCGGGTACGGGTGGTGTCGTTGCAGACCCGGGGTGGTTACCGGGTCTCCGAGATGGGCCACGAGCACGCCCGGGACCCGCTGACCCTGCTCGCGCTGCGCCTCAACGGCGAGGAACTGTCGCCTGATCACGGCTATCCGGTGCGCCTGATCGCCCCGAACCGTCCGGGCGTGCTGCAGACCAAGTGGGTCGGCCGACTGGAGGTGCTGTCATGAGGGTCAACGTGCTGCGACTGCTGGCCGGCGCCGGCGGGCTGGCGCTGATGGGCGTCGGCGCGTCCCTGCTGCTGGACAGGCAGCAGGATCTGCTGGGTGTGCTGCAGTGGCTCGGCGGGGCGGTCGTGTTGCACGACGCGCTGATCGCACCGGTGGTGCTGCTCGTCGGGCTGGTGCTGGTCCGTGGCGGGGTGAGGGGGCCGATCCGTGGGGCGCTGCTCGTGGCGGGTGCCCTGACCGCAGTGGCGCTGCCGGTGCTGCTTCGACCGGGGCCGCGGGCCAACTCGACGGTGTTGCCGCTCGACTACCCGCGCAACTGGTTGCTGACGCTGGTGGCCGTGGCCACGGTCACGGCTCTGCTGGTGGTGTCGAAGGAGGTCCGTCGCAGCCGACGACGTCCACCTTCGTGACGACGGCGTCTTACGGGTGTCTTACGCACCGCCGGCACGGCCACGCCGAGCCCGGGGCATTCCTACGGTGGCGCCATGCGAACTCTTCGTACGGTGGCCCTCGTAACGGCGCCGCCCCTGCTTCTGGCTGTGGCGGGCCTGGTCCATCCACGGCATCTGACCGCGTCGACGGCCGCTCACTGGGCGGGGCTGCACGTCGCCTTGTTGCCCGCCTTCCCTCTGCTGGCGCTCGGCCTGCTGGTGCCGCTGTGGGGCAGACCGGCGCGTGACCTCGACGGCGCACTCACTGTGCTGGTCTGGGCCGGGTGTGTCGGTTACGCGGCCTACTACTCAGGGCTGGACGCGGTGGCCGGTATCTCCGCCGGTACGGTGGCGGGCCACGGGGTGCATGGGGCGGTGGGGTGGCTGTTCTCGACCGGTGACGAGTTGGGCCGGGCAGGGGTGTACGCGCTGACGGTCGCCGCTCTCGCCGCCGGCGCGGTACTGCTGCGGCGCCACGGCGTCCGCGTGCTGCCCGGGGCCGTGGTGGTGCTCGGGGCATGCTGGTCGTTCCTCGACAGTCACATCTTCTGGCCCCGCGGCGTGTTCACCATGCTCGCGTTCGCCGTGGGCTTCGGTCTGCTGAGCGTGGCCGCGTCCCGGCGGTCCGGAAGGCTTACGAACCCCTGACGGATCCCCGCCCCGGCATCCACATACGCGCATCCAGGCATAGCGTCGAAGCATGTTGATCCTGGTCACCGGAGGTGCGGGCTTCATCGGCTCGCACATCGTCAGCGCTTTCACCGGCGCCGGGCACGAGGTACGCGTGCTCGACGCGCTCCTGCCCGCCGCCCACCACACGCCGCCGCCCGTCCCTGATGATGTCGACTGGCGCCACGCGGACGTCCGCGACAGGGGAGCGGTGCTGGACGCTCTGCGTGGCGTGGACGCCGTCTGTCATCAGGCGGCGATGGTCGGGCTCGGCAAGGACTTCGCGGACGCGCCCGACTACGTAGGCTGCAACGACCTGGGCACGGCCGTACTGCTGGCAGGCATGGCCGAGTCCCGGGTACGCCGACTCGTGCTGGCGAGTTCCATGGTCGTCTACGGCGAGGGCCGCTACGAGTGTGCACAGCACGGCGTCGTACGGCCGGGGCCGCGACGGATCGCCGCGCTGGACGCGGGGCGTTTCGAACCACCCTGCCCAGATTGTGGCGAGCCCCTGTCCGCCGGCCTGGTGGGGGAGGACGCGCCGACCGATCCGCGCAACGTCTACGCGGCCACCAAGCTCGCCCAGGAGCACCTGGCTGCGTCGTGGGCAAGGGCAACGGATGGGCGGGTGGCGGCGCTTCGCTACCACAACGTGTACGGACCCGGTATGCCGCGCGACACCCCGTACGCGGGAGTCGCCTCCCTGTTCCGGTCCGCGCTGGCGCGTGGCGAGACACCCCGTGTGTTCGAGGACGGCGGTCAGCGCCGGGACTTCGTGCACGTGCGGGATGTCGCGGGGGCCAACCTCGCGGCTTTGAGCGGGCTGTCCGGTCTGCCGGAGGGTGGCTTGCGGGCGTACAACGTCGGCAGCGGCGAGCCGCACACGGTGGGGGAGATGGCCGCCGCCCTGGCCGTGGCACACGGCGGGCGGGCACCGGTCGTCACCGGGGAGTACCGGCTCGGCGACGTCCGCCACATCACCGCCTCCTCGCGCAGGCTGCGCGACGAACTGGGCTGGAAACCGGAGGTGGGCTTCGCCGAGGGAATGGCGGAGTTCGCGGTGGCCCCGCTGCGGGCCGGCTGAGCCTTCCTGCCAATGTGGAAGGGCCGCCCCCGTGCTCTCACGGGGCGGCCCTTCCCCAAAGGGGTTCAGGCGGCTGACGGCAGGCGGACCTCGAAGCGGCAGCCGCCGGGCACGTTGTGGACGGCGGCCTGGCCGCGGTGGGCCTCGACGATGCCCCGGACGATGGCAAGACCCAAGCCCGCGCCGGCGGGCGGGGTGCGGGCGTCGGTGCCGCGCCAGCCGGTGTCGAAGACGCGGGGCAGGTCCTCGGGCGGGATGCCGCCGCAACTGTCGGTCACCGAGACGACGACGCTGTCGGCCTCCTGCCGGGCGGAGACCGCCACCGTTCCGTCGTTGGGCGTGCGGTGGATGGCGTTGACGAGGAGGTTGGCCAGGACGCGGGACATCTCGCGGCCGTCGACCTCGATCGGTACCGGCTCGACTCCGTCGCCGACGATCCGTACGCCGTGCTCCTTGGCGAGGGCGTCGGCGCCCGCGATCGCGTCGCCGACGAGATCGTAGACCGACATGCGGGCGGTGTTCAGGGCGAGCACGCCGGCCTGGATGCGGGAGAGCTCGAACAGATCGCTGACCATCTCGCTGAGCCGCCCGACCTCCGTGCGGATCCGGGCGTGGTAGACGCTGGGATCGTCCACCATGCCGTCCTCCAGCGCCTCGGTCATCGCCTGGAGCCCGGCGAGCGGGGTGCGCAGGTCGTGGGAGATCCAGGCGACCAGTTCCCGTCGGGACTCCTCCAGGGCGCGCTCACGCTCCCTGGATGCGGCCAGCTTCGCGCTGGTGGCGTCCAACTCGCGGACAAGTTGGGCCAGTTCGGCCGTGGGCGCGGTCCTGGGCGGGGTGAAGCGGCCCTCGTCACCGAGGGCGCGGGTGGCCTCGGCGAGGGCCTGGCTGCCCTTGACGACGCTGCGGCCGAGGACGAGCGCCACCGCGAGGGAGACGACCGCTGCGATGGAGCACACCATGGTGACGACCCACAGGTCGTGATCCGACAGCAGCATCGCCCACGACACGAGCATCGTCCCGGCGAGCATCGCGGCCACGGCAACGGCGGCGACCACGGTCAGTGACAGCGCGACCGAGCGTTTGCGCAGCAGCCTCAGGGCGGCCACACCGAGCAGTCCGGCGACGCCCGCGCCGATCGCCGCGTACAGGGCGATCAGGAAGGTGTCACGCAGCATGGTCCGCCCCGTTCGTCCCGGGTACGTCGAAGCGGTAGCCGACCCCCCACACGGTGCTGATCAGCCGGGGGCTGGCCGGGTCGTTCTCGATCTTCTCGCGCAGCCGCCGTACGTGGACGGTGACGGTGGACAGGTCACCGAAGTCCCAGCCCCACACGCGGCGCATCAGTTCCTCTCGGCTGATGGCCCGCCCGGGATTGCGCAGGAAGAACTCCAGCAGATCGAACTCCCTGATGGTCAGCGCCAGTTCATTCCCCTCGCGGGTGGCCCGGCGAGCTGTGGGGTCCAGAGCGAGAGGCCCGGACCGCAGTCCGCTCGCGGCCGGTGCGGCCGGTGCGCCCTGCGCGGCCATCAGCGCTCCCGCACGGCGCAGCACGGACTCCACCCGCAGGACCAGCTCCCTGGGGCTGAAGGGCTTGGTGACATAGTCGTCCGCTCCGACCTCCAGGCCGAGGATGCGGTCTTCCTCGTCGCCTCGCGCCGTCAGCATGATCACGGGCAGTGGTCCGGCTTCTCGGATGCGGCGGCAGACCTCCAGTCCGTCCATGCCGGGCAGCATGAGGTCCAGTACCACCAGGTCCGGCGGCTGAGCGGTGGCGCCGGCCACGGCGGACGGGCCGTCGGCGGCCACGTCGACGGCGAAGCCCGCCCGGGTCAGGTATCCGGAGACGACCTCGGAGACGGTCGGGTCGTCGTCCACGACGAGTACGCGTTTCACAGTGTCGAGTCTCGCACTGTCCCTCTGCTGTCAGCAGGAGCGGCAGCGGACGTCAGAGATCCGTAAGGAGTGCCGCCGACGTCAGAGATCCGTAAGGACACCAAGTCCGTTATGTCCTTTCTTCGTTCGTAGGGTGAGTGGGGTGATCGAGACTTCCCCCTCTTCTCCTCCCCAGGTCGACGTGGTGCTGCCCTGTCTGAACGAGGCCGAGGCCCTGCCCTGGGTGCTCGACCGGATCCCGTCCGGCTGGCGCGCCATCGTGGTCGACAACGGCTCCACCGACGGCTCGGCGGACATCGCCCGTGCACTCGGCGCCCACGTGGTGTCCGAGCCGGTGCGCGGGTTCGGCGCCGCCTGTCACGCGGGCCTGACCGCCGCCACGGCCGACGTCGTCTGCTTCTGCGACTGCGACGCCTCCCTCGACCCCACCCTGCTGCCGAGCATCGCCGCACCCGTCCTCAACGGCACCGCGGACCTCGTGCTGGGCCGACGGCGCCCCACCACCCCCAAGGCATGGCCTCCGCACGCCCGCCTGGCCAACCTCGAGCTGGCCCGGCTCATCCGCAGGCGCACCGGAGTGCGCCTGCACGACCTCGGCCCGATGCGCGCCGCCCGCCGCGAGGCCCTGCTCGCCCTGGACCTGACCGACCGGCGCTCGGGCTACCCGCTCCAGATGGTCGTGCGCGGCGCCGACGCCGGCTGGCGAGTGACGGAGATGGACGTGTCCTACCACCCGCGAACCGGCCGCTCCAAGGTCACCGGCACCTGGCGGGGCACCTGGCAGGCCGTGCGTGACATGCGCGCCGTGCTCGCCGAGGCGCCAGTCACCGCCACCGAGGTCGTCGGCGTCGGCGTGCAGGGAGGCGGACGATGAGCGCCCGAACCCCGGTGACCCTGCTGGTGATCGCCAAGGAACCCGTGCCCGGCCGGGTCAAGACCCGGCTCACCCCGCCCTACACACCGCAGGAGGCGGCCGCCCTCGCCGAGGCCGCCCTCGCCGACACCCTCCACACCGTGCTCAAGGCCCCCGCACGCCGCCGCGTCCTCGCCCTCGACGGCACACCCGGCGCCTGGCTGCCACCCGGCTACGACGTCGTAGCCCAGAGCTCCGGCGGCCTGGACGAGCGGATCGCCGCCGCCTTCGCGCACTGCGACGGACCGACACTCCTGGTCGGCATGGACACCCCCCACATGACCGCCGACATGATCGCCGACGTCGGCCGGGACGGCCACGACGCCTGGTTCGGTCCGGCCGCGGACGGCGGCTTCTGGGCGCTCGGCCTCGCCGATCCCGCCCGGGCCGGCGCCCTGGTCCGTGGGGTGCCGATGTCGACGGACCGGACGGGCGCGATCCAGCGCAATCGCCTGACCGAGGCAGGACTGGCCGTGGCCGACCTGCCGGTACTGCGCGATGTGGACACCGCTGCCGACGCCGTCGAGGTCGCCGCCCGCTGTGCACGGGGCTCCAGCTTCGCCGCCGTCCTCAACTCGCTGGCGGAGGTGGCCCGATGAGCGGGACTGCAGTCGGCACGGACACTGTCGTGGCCGAGTGGCCGGATGCGGTTGCGACCGAACTCCGGTCGAAGCCCGCGACGGCAGGCGCAGCCAGGAAACACCTGCCGAGGCCCGCCGACCACACCATGCCCGTGACACCGGGCGCCCCGTGGACCGACGATCCCTACGCCCACGCTCTGCGCACCGGACGCGGCCCGCTGTTCCTGCGCCGCCTGTCACACCCTGGTCGTCCCGACGGCTTTGGCGAGGAGCAAGCGCTGCCGCTGGACGTGGAGCGTTGGTGTGCACCTGCCGACGCGGCGGACACCACCGTGCTGCGCCGATGTACGGGCTCCGTCCTGGATGTGGGGTGCGGGCCGGGACGCCTGGTGGCCGCACTCGCCGCCCGTGGCGTACCGGCGTTGGGCGTGGACGTCAGCCGGGCCGCCGTGTCACGGACCCGGCGCAGTGGTGGTGCCGCCGTACAGCGGTCCGTCTTCGACCGCCTACCGGGCGAAGGCCGCTGGGGCACCGTGCTGCTGATGGACGGCAACATCGGCATCGACGGCGATCCCGTCGCCCTGCTGCGCCGCCTGCGCGAACTGGCCGCGCCCGGCGGGCTCCTGCTGGCCGAGGCCGCCCCGCAGGACGTGGACGAGCGCCTCACCGTCCGCGTCGAGGACGCCCACGGTCACCACGGCCAGCCCTTCTCCTGGGCCAGGCTGGGTACCACCGCGCTGCTGTACGCCGCACGCTCCGCCGGCTGGATCCAGACCGGCCGGTGGACGGCCGAGGGCCGCCCGTTCGTCGAACTGCGCCGCCCGCACGCGGAGCACCCCGACGCACAGGCCCGGATCACCGAGAGGCGCCCTCCCTCATGACCGACACCGCCTCGACGCGTTGGTCGGCTCCTCGGTCCGCCGAGCCGGTGCCCGACCACCCCGCCGTACCGGTGAGCCGCCGCGCCGGTCGTACGTTTACAGCGGTAACGGTGGTGCTGCTCGCCGCGCTCGCCACCGCAGTCGTCGCCACCACCCGGGCCGGCGACAACCAGAGCGACCCGGGCCGCCTGCTCGTCGGATACGCCATCGCCTGGACACTGTTCGCCGCCGGGGTCTGGGCCGTACGCAAGGCCCCCGCGCGCGCCGCGACGTTCCTCGTGCTCGCGGGCTCAGCCGCCGTCGCCCTGGCCGGCCTGGCGGCATCGCCCCGCACCAGCGACGACATGTACCGCTACGCCTGGGACGGGCGCGTGCAGGCTGCCGGTATCTCGCCCTATGCCTATCCGCCGGCCGCGCCCCAACTGGCCCATCTGCGGGACAACTGGCTGTTCCCCACCAGTGGATCCTGCGACGGCTGGGGACTGAGGCGCACCGACGGCGGAGTGTGTGTCCGCATCAACCGCCCGACCGTTCCGACGATCTACCCGCCCGTCGCCGAGGGCTGGTTCCTGGGCGTCCACGTCCTTTCGCCACCGGGCAGTCGTCACAAGCCGATTCAAGTGGGCGGCGCGGTGCTGGCGTTCGGCACCACCGCGGCCCTGCTCGTCGTCCTGCGTCGACGAGGGGACCCGCAACGCGCCGCGGGCCGGGCCGCGTTGTGGGGCTGGTGCCCGGCCGTCCCCTTCGAGGCCGTCAACAACGCGCACATCGACACCCTCGGTGTCCTGCTCACCGTGCTGGCTCTCGGCACCGCCACCGCGGGGGCGCGCCGCGGTGCCCTGCTCGGCGCGGCCATCGCGGTCAAGCTGCTGCCCGCGCTGGCCCTGCCCGGCGCCCTGTCCGGGCAGCGCGGCGCGAGACGCATCGGGACGGTGACGGCGGCTGCCGTTGCCGTGGTCGCGCTCGCCTACCTGCCCTACGTCATGGCCTCCGGCACCGGAGTCCTCGGCTATCTCCCCGGCTACCTGAACGAAGAAGGATACGAACCTGGCGATGTCCGCCGTTTTGCCTTGCTGCGGCTGTTCCTGCCGGACTCAGCCGCCGAAATCGTGGCCATCGTCCTGCTCGCGCTGACGGCCCTGTTCGTGTGGTGGCGCGGCGACCCGGCACGCCCCTGGCGCGGTGCCCTCCTGCTGACCGGCATGACTCTGCTGCTGTTCTCGCCCAACTACCCCTGGTACTCCCTCCTCGTCGTAGCCCTCGTAGCCCTGGACGGCCGCTGGGAGTGGCTGGCCATCACGCTCGCCGGCACGGTCCTGTACCTTGCCGGGCAACTGTTGCACGGGTTCCCCTTGCAGGCCTGGGCCTACGGCGCCGCCGCCGTCACAGTGGCACTGGGCGCCTGCCTGAGAGGTGTGAGGGCAAGACGTGCGGGCGATCTACGTGACGAACTCGTTCTCATACGGCCGTAGTCGATGCCCCAGACCCGAACGGGTCTCCCCAACTAAGGCATCGAGCCTGGAGGCGCGGTGTTGCGGGTGCCGTTGGGCAGCACGAACCGGTGATGGTTGACGATCAGCTTCTCCGGGGTCGGAGCCCCGTGGTAGACGGCGCCGTACTCGCCGTTGCCGGTCAGGAAGCCGTCGGTCCAGGCGGAGGTGGTGGCGTTGTCCCGGATGCCCCGGTCGGGGAGCGTGACCTGGGGTGGGACGGCTGCGGCGGCCCGCGGGGCGAACACGAGACCGGGCAGTGCCGCGGCGCCGGCGGCCAGGGCGGCGGCGGTGAGGAAGCGTCTGCGGCCGAGAGGTGCGCTCGGGAGGTTCGCGATGCACTCCGGTGAATGCGGGTGGATAGCGGTTCGGCGGGGCTGTGGGCGGCAACCAGGGCGCTCACCTGGTCGCGCAGCAACCGGCAGGTGCCCGTAGGGGAGGTGGCGGGGCTCTTCGTCTGCGGCTGTTGTGGCGCAGGGCGGCCAGGGGGCAACCGGCGTACCGGCCGCCCCTGGCCGACCAGCCCTCACAGGGCGACTATCTGCCAGTCCTGGTTGGTCCCGCCGGTGGACGGCCACTGGATGATCGTGGCGCCGTCCGCGGTGGAGGCGTCCTTGACGTCCGCGCACCAGCCATTGCGGACGTTGACGAGCCGGTAGTAGCCGCTGGTCGTCGAGGGAACCAGCTTCCACCACCGGTTGTCGCTGCTGGTGTCGGTCCACTGATCCAGGGCCGCGCCCTGGGCGGAACTGCCCGGGCTGTCCAGGACTTTCCCACTCTTGACGTTGACCAGCCGGTAGGAGCCGTCGGGCTCTGGTCGCCATGGCCGCGGCCGGTGTGTTGTCGGGCGGGGCCGTCTCCGCCGCGGCGGCCTCGCCCCAGCCGGTCCCTGCCACATGGGCGGACGGCGGCAACCGCCAGACCGCTGCGAACAAGGCCATGGTGGTCCACTTCTACGACCAGCTGTTCAACCACGGCAACCTCGCCGTCATCGACAGATACGTCCGACCCGACTACATCCAGCACAACCCCAACTCTCCCGACGGCCTCGATGCGCTGTGTCACTTCGTGACCGGCCTGCGGGCCGCCCACCCGGACCTGCACGTCACCATCGAGCGGGCCATCGCCGACGGCAACCTGGTCATGCTGCACTCCAACTCCGTGACGGATCCCGGCACCAAGGGTCAGGCGATCGTCGACATCTTCCGGATCCAGGACGGCAAGATCGCCGAACACTGGGACGTGATCGAGCAGGTCCCGGACACCACCGCCAGCGGCAACGACATGCTCTCCACGCTGAGCACCCCGCGCCTGCGGTGGCCGGACCCGCGCGTGTCCACCTCCGCGAGCAAGCGGGTCGCGTCAGCCCTGTTCCACGAGGTGACCGCCGGCCGGGACGTCACCGCCTTCGACCGGTACGCCTCCGACCCGTACTACCAGCACAACCCGCAGTCGCCCAACGGCATCGCGGCCGCCAAGGCGTTCTTCGCGTCGACCTTCGCCGCGAACCCGGGCTTCAGCGTCAGCGTCAAGCGGGTCATCGCCGAAGGCGACTACGTCGCCTTCCACTCCCACTACAAGTTCGCCGCCGACGACCCCGGCTTCGCCATTCTCGACCTGTACCGGGTACGCGACGGCAAGGTCGTCGAGCACTGGGACGTCATCCAGCCGGTCCCGGAGAAGTCGGCCAACGACAACACCATGTTCTGACCCTGGACCGTGTGCGGCGGGCCGGAATCGGCCTGCCGCACACGCTGCCACGCCCGACGAAACACGAGAGAGGGACGACATGAGAGAACCACTGAGCTACGACCTCGCCCACCGTGCCGCCGAAGCCGTTCTGGAGGCCGCGCGTGCCGACGGCATACGGGCGTGCGTCACCGTGGTCAACAGCAGCGGTGTGGTCAAGGTGCTGCTCCAGGACGACGGCGCCGGACCGATGGGCGTCGAGACGTCGCGCCGCAAGGCCTACACGGCGGCACTGATGCACATGCCGACCGCCAAGTTCGCAGAGTTCGCCAAGGACCCCCACCTCATCGACAGCCAGCTGCTGGCCATCCCCGGCGGACATCCGATCGTCATGGACGACGGCGAGGTCATCGGCGGCATCGGGGTGGGCGGCGCGGACGGAGCCACCGACGACCGCCTCGCGGCGCAGGCGCTGAAGAGCATCGCGGCGCTACTGGTGTGAGCGCGACGAACAAGCAGATCGCAGGGGACAACCGCAGAAGGAGCCGACAGTGATCGACGACGCCTTCGTGGTCGAAGTTGTGGCGCACGACCACGACTTCCTGGCCGAGAACTGCGTCGACCAGGAGTAGCTGCTGGGGCGCATGGTCGGCGGGCGGATCACCGGCCGTGACATGGGTGATCCGGGGGCGCGCTTCCCGGTGTACGAGCGCGCTCTGGAGCGCGGGGGCATGAAGCCCTCGATAGATCGCCGCTCACGTCGCATCGTTTACGCGCGAGAGGTACTCGTCGAAGAGATCCGCTTTGTAGAGGATCGCGCCGTACTTGACGGGGATCCGGTACCCGTCTATTTCGGCGGTGGGCGTGCCCGGCCCGGCATGCCCGTTGTAATGCCCAGCGGCGGCGAACACCTTCTCGGAGGAATCCACGAAGTCCCGGTACTTCATGGACTTCACCGCGGTGTCGAAGGACGGGCTCCGGAGCCCCTTCACCTTGCTCGCCAGCTGCAGCAGGCGCGCGTCGGTGAAACCGTCCTCCTCCTCGGAAGGCTGGTTCTGGTAGAGGACGGCGTGGTACTCGGCGAACTTCCCCTCCTCCAGCGCTGCTCGCAGCGCGTTGACCGCCTTCTTCGACCCGTTTCCTCCCAGCCGTCCGTCCAGGAACGACGCCATCGTGTACTCGACTTTCACCTTGCGCCGCAGGGTCCACTTGGTCAGGACCGGGCCGCCGCCCGAGGTCTCGAACTGCTGGCAGTACGGGCAGCGCGGGTCTTCGTAGAGATGCACGGTCATCCGCGCCTGGGGGTCGCCCACCAAGATGCTCGTGCCGTCCGGTTCCACCTGCTCGGGCACGCCAGCCAACCTGGTGTAGGCGGCCTTGTCCGGGGTTTGTTGCCCGCCGCGGTCCGCCGCGACCGGGTGCCGAGCCCCGCAACTCGCCACGGCCGCACCGAGCATCCCTGTCAGCACGGCTGCCGTCAGCCGTCTCCCCACACGCTTCACCCGCATCATGCCCCCCTGTGTCCTGGAACGGGAGAGTAGGGCATCAACGGCAGGACCGCGGCGGCGGGTTCTTCCGTCCTGCTCAGCTGCTGCCATCGGTTCCCCGCGTGTTCCGGGTGGGGAACCGTTCGCCGTCCGGGCCGCCGTAAGGTCGGCCGCCGGCGTCGTCATGACATGACGGCGGGCTGGACTTCCGCCCGCGTACAAGGACCGGTGAGTCAGCAATGCGAGGCCGAGGCATTCATCACGAGGTAGCCGTCGGCGGGGAGTGGCCGAATCTGACCGGCGTGCTCGAAGGCGACAGTGCACGGCCCCGCAGCGGCCCGGCACCAGACTGACCTATGGCCTCAACTGCACGCGCCTCAGAACCGGGCTGACCCCGGACCTCGGCCGGGCCGCCCAGGCACTTCATGCGGCGATACGGGCCGTCCGCGCCGGACGGCTCACGAGGCTGCACGACCGCAGCCCGATAATTTGGCAGCGGAGGTCAGGTGCCGACCGCTTGCCCTGTCATCACTGCAGGTCAGCGCGCAGACGGCACCCAGTTCGAGCTGGTGATGGACAGGATCCGCGTTCCACGGCTGGGACCAGGACGACCCCCTCGTATCCCGGACAGCGTCAGCGCCGACCGCGCGTACAGCAACTGAATCATCCGCGCCTATGTGCGGCGGCGCGACGTCCCTCATGCCATTCCGGAGTCGAGCGACAGCAAGCTCGCCCGTCTGCGCAGAGGATCCCGCGGCGGGCGGCCTCCCGGTTTCGACTCCGCGCGATACAAGGCACGTAGCACAGTGGAACGCACGATCAACACGCTGAAGCAGTACAGAGCCGTTGCGACCAGATACGACAAGCGCGGATAGGTATACCTCGGCGCTGTCACCGTGGCAGCACTCCTCACTTGGCTCCGCTCATGATCAGGCGGACTGGACCGTGAGCGCGGCGAGTTCTCCCAGGACTCGGGCCGCCGGTGCCGGGTCGGTCAGCCACTTCAGGTGGCTGCCTTCGAGGGTGCGGACGTCGTACGGGTTGTCCGGCGTCAGTGCATTGCCCTCTCGGATCAGCCGGTCCTGCAGGGCGAGCGGCAAACTCATGTCGTCGGCCAGACGCACGAAGGTCCTCGGGATACGGCCCCAGGTCACAGCCTGCGCCCGGTCGGCGGAGGTACCGACGTCCAGGTTTTCGTCGGGCTGGAAGGTGTTCAGGAAGGTCAGGAACTCCTCCTCGGTGCCGTCGGCGAGGAAGGCCGCCTTGAGCGCCGTGAGGGCGTCCGGATCCGAGGTGCGGAAGTTGACGCGCAGCAGGCCGAGTTCGGCCGGGTTCCCGGCCATCGCCAGACCCAGCGAAGCGGCGTCGACAGTGGCCATCTCCGGCTCGGCGTAGTAGTCGTTGACGTCCAGATCGACCGGGCACCAGGCCGCAACATAGACGATGCGGTCGATCAGGTCCGGCCGAGCATTGGCCGCAGCGGTGGCCGTGATACCGCCACGACTGTGCGAGACGAGAATCACCGGCCCGTTCTCCTTGGCCCGCTCCAGGATCCCGATCAGGTGTGCGGCGTTATCGGCGAGCGTGACACCCTTGATCGAGCCCTGCGCGGTGGCGAGACCTTCGAGATCCTGCGGCGCCTGATACGCACGCACGTAAGTCGCCCCGAAACCGTGGCCGGGCAGGTCGACAGCGACCGAACGGTGCCCGAGAAGGCCGAGTTCGGCTTGGAGAGGCGCGAAGGAAAAGGAGTTCGCGAAGGCTCCATGAACCAGTACGAACGTCGGCTGCATCTGTCTCCTCACTCTCTGGCCTCCTGCATCTGCGACGCGCGCGCCGAGGAACAGGCCGTTGTCCTGCACCGCTTGCCGCTGAGATATCTGTGAGCGGCAGGCGCCACCTGGCCGAAGGCGGGGTTTCGATCGAGACGAACAGGACCGGTCGCCCGATCCGCGCTTGAGACGGTACGCAGCCAAAGATCATCGGTGCAACAGGTACGAGTCCTTCCGTTTCTGTCCTTAGTCCCGTCCGTGGACTCACCAACGGGCATTCCTGCCACCGCTCATGCGGTGAGGACCACCCCCTCACGACTTGATGTCCCACCGGTGGGCTGCGCCGCCAGCGATGCTTGTGCGGCCGGTGAGCCGTGGGCCGATGACCCAGTTCCTGAGGGCGGCCATGGCTCGGGGGATCCGGTTCACCCCCTGCGACCGCACGACACGGCAGCGGCCAGCAGGGGCCGTCCTCCCGACAACCTGCGGATCCCTACTGGGAGATGAGCAAGAGAGTCCCCCCTGTTATGGTGCGCCTGTGTCATCGATCAAGAAGTTCCAAGTCACCTTCGACTGCGCAGAACCTGAGCGCGTCGCTCGCTTTTGGTGCGAGGTGTTGGGGTACGTCGTACCGCCGCCACCCGAGGGGTTTGCTACGTGGGACGAATTCGATCGCTCGCTGCCGCCTGAGCGGCAGGGTTCAGCGTTCGCCTGCGGTGATCCCTCAGGCGTGGGCCCGCGGCTGTACTTCCAGCGCGTTCCCGAAGGCAAGGTGGTCAAGAATCGGGTGCATCTTTGCGTGCGGGTCGGCACCGGGCTCGTGGGTGAAGAGCGCCTCGCCACGCTCGAGGCCGAGTGCGCACGGCTGGTCGCGCTCGGCGCGGTACGCGTGCGACTGCTGCCTGCCGATGACGACAATGAGTCGTGCATCGTGATGCGGGACATCGAGGGCAACGAGTTCTGTCTCGACTGAGCATCCTAATCGGCGATGCCGAGCATCGCGGTGTGAATGCCGTCGCCCGTCAGACGGCAGTCGCGAAGGATCTTCCAGGTCTCATCCGCGCGAAGACGCGCTCCACGCGGGCCCGGACCTTGCGGTGGGAGGTGATGTGCTCCTCCTTCCAAGCAGGCAGTTGGGTCCCACGCCTTGCAGTCGTTGCGGTTGCCGGTGACCAGCCGGCCGACGGCGACGACGAGTCGGGTGTCGGACCGGGTCCGCACCCTTAGGTGGGTGGGGGCGTGTGTCCGGCTGCGGATTCGGTTGCCAACGGTGTGCTGAGGGCCGTTGTCTGTGGCGTCGCGGCCGGTTTGGGTGTGCGGTGGTGTCGTTGCCTGTAGATGGCGGATACGGGCCCCGATGGGGCCGTCGCGACCGATTGCCGGCGACCGGGGAGGCGCCGTCGGTCATGGGCGGTCACAGAGGTCGACTTGAGGCCCCTCAAAGTGGCTCCTGGTCATGGTCGGTTGCTGTACCTCGGCGCCGTTGCCCGCGAGAAGTCCCGCGCTGTGAAGCTGATCGATTTCTGCGACCAAGTTTCCCTGGACCACATCCTTCTCCTTCGCGGACGCTTCGATTACCGCAGGGGCGAGCGTGAGTTGGAGCTGCCGGACTCGATCGGCCCGCCGTCACCGCCCCACAGCAGTTCGGGGCATCGGGTCCGGTTCTCGGCACCGCCTGTCGGCCGGTGGTCACGGCAGGGCGAGGACGTCGTCGATCGCGGACCGGATCTCCTCGTCCTGCAGGAACGCCCGGTAGTCCCGGTACGTCGACAGCCGCCGGTCGGATCCCCGTACCGTACACAGGGCTGCACGCGCTGCCGGAGAGACCGTGCCGATCCGGGCGAGGGCCCTCAGCGCGTCGAGGAAGTAGCCGTAGGAGTCACCGCCATCAGCGATAGGAAGGAGGAATTCCTCCAGGACGGACACGCTCGGCTCCGGCTCGCCCGTGATCGACCACAGCGTGACCGCCGCCCGCAGCCGAAGCCAGATGCCACCGTGCTCCATGACATGCCGTACCCGGTCGGCGTAAGGCGCGGCCGCCGGGCCGAAATCGCCAAGGAGGCCGACGGGACCGTAAAAGGGTTCCTCCTCGGCCAGCACCGCCTCGCCGATAAGCCGCAGCGCCGCGTCACGGTCGCCGCCGAGGCGCCAGGCGGCCCACGCCACCTTGCGATGGTTGCCGGGGAAGTCGAGGACCGTGCACCTGCGTACAGCGGCCTCGGCGGACGCCGCGGCCGGCCCCATCGCCACCAGTGCATCGACGGCGGCCAGTGAGTACCGGGTGTCGTTCAGCAGGGCTGCCACCTCCGGCAGTGCGGGCGCCGCGGCCCGTCCCCACGCTGTGAGGACTTCGAGGAAGCAGCAGGTCAGCGGGCCGCCCGCGCCGTCGTCACAAAGCAGTTTCCGCACCGAGGGCAGCAGGGCCTCCGCCTGCGCCCGCAGCGGGGTCAGCACGTCCTCGACCTCCGGAAGGCGCGGGTCGCCCAAGACGTACCCACGGGAGTACTGGCCCCGGTACGGCTCGTACAGCCGCTCGACCAGCCCCGGCAAGGCGCGCGGGTCGCCGATGCGGGTCAGCGCCCAGCGGGCGTGGTCGCCGACGGTGCCCTCAAGGAACTCCGCCTCGCCCGGGTCGTCCAGGAGCGCGGCCAACCCATCGGCGTAGGGAGCCGCACGCGAGCCCAGGACTGCGAGCAGGTGGACCGCCCGGTACCGTACGCCGTCGTCCGGGTGAGCGAGCAGGGCGCCCGCGAGTGGCAGCAGCGCGGGTGCCGCGGACGGCCGCACCACCAGCAGCCGCCACGCCTCGTCCAGTGCGGCCCGGCACAGCAGAATGTCCCCCATCCGGCGCGCCGCACCGATGAGCCGGACGACGAAGGAGAGCGCCGTGGCCGGCGCACCCTCGAACAGGTGAGCCGTCCAGGAGACCACATCCTCACGGGTGAAGGCCCCGTCGACGTCCGGCACGTACCAGATTGCCTCGAACAGCGGACGTACGGACGGGTCGGACAGGACGTTCACCAGCAGGTCCAGCTCACGGACCGGCGCCTGGGGATCGAACGCAGCCCAGGCGTGCACGGCCGCGACCCGCATGACGGGAGCGTCGGTCCGCAGCACCTCGGTCACCACTGCTCGCACCCGGTCCACCGGCCCGGCGTCGGCGGAGCCTGCTGCGGCGGTTCCCAACGCGAGCAACACGGGCAGTCGCACAGTCGGTTCCGTCTCGGCATGCCACCGCTCAAGCAGCGCGCCGACTCCCTCCGCAAGGGGCAGAGCTTCCCTGCGCACCTCGGGCCGGGCGTCCGCAAGCAGCGCCTGGATACGAGGGCGCTGCCGCCGCCAGGCCTCGTGCCACCCGGGGTCCACCAGGCCCGGTTCGGCTTCGGCCGCCACCTTGGACAGGCTAGCCAGCAGTTCGACAAGCGTGGTCCGGGCGCCCATGCCCGGATCGTCGGCGAGGGTGACGACGAATGGCAGCGCGGCGGTCGCGACGGAGGCCACGCGTCCGGTGCCCGGCGCGAAACAGTCGAACAGGGGACAGCAGTCTTCCTCGGTCGCTGCCCCGCCCTTGAGCGCCAGGCGCCGCAAGGCGTGCCGCATCTCCTTGGCCGGGTGGTGCTCGAGTGCTGACTCCAGCCGATCCCACGGCACATCGTCCAGCGCCTCGAGCGCCGTGTCTGCCACTCATCCCCCCGTGGTCTCGGTGAAGCGGCTCCCCGACGGACATCCTGCCATCGAAGATCGGCCTCTGGCCTCGGCAGGATTACTGACCTGGGTTCCTGGTCGGCGCGGCTCGGTGTGTTCGAGGCATGAGAGAACGCTACGGATCCGGTCGGTGCGTCTTTCGGTGGAAGGCGCGGGGGTCGAGAAGTCGGCAGCGCCTTCGGTGGCGTTCGCCGGCCGAGCCCCGATTTGCACTCTCAACTGCGGCGGCAGAAAGGAGTAATTCCGTGCCTGGTGGCGCAGAACATTAAGTATGGCCGGTTCACTGCTCCTGTCGTCCATGGGAATGATCGGAACCTTGATCGGTAGCGGCCTGACGGGGTTCCTCTCCATTCGGTCGGAACGTGCGAAGCAGCAAGCTCTGGAGCAACAGGAGGAACGTCAGTCCCGCAGACAGCAGAGACTGCAGGAAATGGATCTTCGCCTGGAGCATCATCGGTGGCGAAGAGAACACCGGAAGATGACTTATCAGGAATTCGCCGAAAAATCTCAGCTGGCCCGGATAGCGGCTCTTGACCATCACAGATCTTGCCTGCCGGATGCTCCTGAAGCAGGGCATGCGGAAGAGATCCGTCTGCGGGGCAGGAAAACATACAGGGATGCTCTGATGGCCTCCTATGCGGTCGAGTTACAGGGGCCTGAAGAGGTGGCTGCTCGGGCGAGCGACTGTATCTCGAGCCTCCGTGACATGCTGAACTGCGCGGAGGAGCATGAGTCGAGGTCCACGTCAGGGCCGCTGGACCAGGAGGATGTCGCGGAAATGGATGAGCAGATATCAGCTTGCTTCAACGATACACAGAGGAGGCTTCAGCTCTTTATCCGCGCCGGGCGTGCGGCTCTGGATCGGCCCATGCCGTCAAATTGATCGGCGGCTGCAGAAAACCTCGTCCCTGCAGTTCAGGTCGTATATCTCCGCTCTCGCGTGCCCCGGACCACAGCTCCGTAGGTATATTCACCGGCAGAATCCGAGCAGGCCGCCCTGTCTCCGCGCGAGGAACAGACACTCGACCTCATCGCCCGCGGCTTCACCCACGCCCGGACAGCCACCCGGTTCGGCGTGAGCAAGGCCACCGTCGACACGTACATCGAACTCGTCCGAGTCAAACTCCAGGTCGGCAACAAGGCCGAACCGACCCGGGCCGCCCTCGCCCCACTGCGCCCGGAGCCCAAGTGAGCCGATTACGGCCGTCCGACGCCGTCGCCGATACCGAGTGGTCCTGGTCCGCGAGGCCGTGCTTCGACGCCTGGCCTGCCGTACTCGTGATGGCCGCGATCACCGCCGAGAGCACGGCTCCATGCATGGCCTGCCTGCGCGCCCGGCACATACCGCGCCGCTGGGCGGCCGGCAACGCGGTGTTCGTGGCCCTGGCCCTGGTGCCCGGAGCGCTGCCGGCCGCCCTGGATTGCGCAGCCTCGGCCCGGGGCCGCGGTATCGGCGCCCGACTGGCAAAGCCGGACGCCGATTCCGCTCATGTCAGACCGGCGAGGTGACCACCCGGCGAAGGTGCCGGGCGAAGAACCGGACCGCGCTGCCGGCCTCGAAACTGGGCAGCTCCTTGTGCCTGCCTGGGTTGGCGTGCAGCGTCTTCTCCTTCGAGGCGAAGGCGTCGAACAGCGCCAGACCGGACTCGCGCGGGATGTGCTCGTCGTCCCACTGGAGCATGAATTCGATCGGGATGGTGATCTGCTTTGCCGTCTCGGCCAGGGCATCGGGCCAGTGGAGACCGAAGACCGCGGCGGTGATCCTGGGATCGGCCGCCGTCAGCGGCACCCCGATCGCGGTGCCCATGTTCAGGCCGAAGTAGCCGACCGGCCCGTCGGCGCCGATCTCCGGCAGTTCCTGGAGGGCGTCCAGGGTCGCCTGCCACTCGGGTACGGCGCGCTCCGCCAGGTGGGCGTTGTAGCGGACGACGATCGGGCCTTCCGGCTCGCCCGCCTCCCTCGCCTTGAACAGTGCGGCGATCTCTTGCTCGTCGTGCGCCGTGCGCGGTCGGTCGCCGTGGCCGGGCGCGTCGATGACGGCGACGTGGAAGCCGCAGCCGGTCACGAGGAGGTGTGCACGGCCCGTCATCGCCGGCCACTTCTTGTGCGTGCCGCCACCATGGCCCATCAGCACCAGGGGCGCGCGATCGGGGCCGGATGCGGGCGACCAGAGCACGCCGGGTATCTCGCCCACGGTGAAGTCGCGTTCGACGACACGGTTCGACGTCGTCTCCGCAGTGAACTGCACAGAATGCATAGGTTGTTGCCTTTCGGGAGTGCCTTGTTGCTGAGGCGCTCCCGGCGACACCTACGTCAATCGCCGGACCGTGAAGAAGAGGGGGAGCACCCACACAGATACAGCGTTCATGGGTCTCACCTCCTCGGGCGACGTCACGGTCTACCGCACGCTAACAGCCGAATGTCGTCCCGCCCAACCGCTTTTCCTGCCGACCTCCTCTACCCGTGCGGCGATCGCGGAGCCGTCGGAGAAACGGACGGTGCGGGCTCGTGCAGACGGACATCGCGGGTGCGGCCGCGTATGGTGCATGCCCGCCAGGTTGCTCGTCTCGGAGGCCCGGGCGGGCGGCAGGACGCAACTTCACCTACCGATTCACCGCGGACACCCCCGGCACCTACCCGCACGTCGGTGTCCAGCTCGACCGGGGCCTGTACGCGCCGTTGATATTGTAGTCGTGGACCAGCTCGGCCGGCGGTCGGCACCGGTCCGGCAGACACATTCGACGAGCGTCTCCCAGCTGCCGGCCAGCCGCTCGACGGGGCGGTCGGAGCCGGACTCCTCCGGCCGGGAAAAGGCAGAGCAGGCGTGAGGTGGGCCATTCTGACCGGCGGGCGAACGCAACGGTCCGCCGGCACGGCTCATCGCCCGGCCGGCATCACGTTCTCCACCCTGCCCTGGGTATCGGCCTCCAAGTAGCCGCTCTCGTGGTATTCGTTCTTGAGGTGGACTTCCATGCCCACAGGAGTGTTGAAGACCTTGTTCGGCTGCCGCATCGTCAGGTAACGGTCCGTCGGCTTCTCGACCTTCAGTTCCCTCTCCGCTCGGGCGAACAGGGCGGGCACGGCGTCCCACCGGAAGTTCTTCACACTCACCGGCTCAAAGCTGCTGGAAAGGGTGCCTTTGAAGAGGCCCATTCCCGCTCCGCTGCCGGGACTGTAGACATAGCTGACGTACCGGGTCCGGCTGCCGGCCACCATCATGTCGGCCTGCGCGTGGTCCGGATAGATGGTGAAGTCACCGAAGCTGTCGCTTCCCGATGCGTCCTCGATGGCCTTGAGCGCGATCCGAATGCCCTCGGGGGTAAGCAAGTTGGTGGTCGCGGCTGTCGATGGTGTTGTTGTCGAGCGCTTGGGACTGGGGCGGTCCTGCTGGGTCTCCCGGCCCGTTCCCGTGGACGCCGCTGCGTTACCGCCGTCGCCGCCGCCGGACAGGGCGCCCCAGGTCAGTCCGCCCGCCAGCACGGCACCGGCCGCGACGGAGGCGACCGCGATGCGGCGTGGGCGGCCCTGTCGTCGAGCCAGTGGCCCGGAGGCGGCGGGCGTCGGCGGTTGGGGGACGAGGGCGGCGTCGTGCGGCGGTGCCAGCGGGTAGGACGTCGGAGCGGCATCGTCGCCTGTCTCTGCCGCGGCCGCCAGCATCCGGTCGACGGCCTCTGCGTCCGGCCGCGCCGCGGGATCCCTTACCAGCACGCGCTCCAGCAGGGGAGTCAGGGATCCGGCGCGCACGGGCGGCGGTACGTCCTCGTGGAGTACGGCGGCCAGCGTGGCCAGCGTATTTCCCCGGCGCAGCGGATGGTGACCCTCGACGGCCACGTAGAGCATCATCGCCAGCGACCACAGGTCGGCCGCGGGTCCGCCGGGATCGCCGGAGACGCGTTCCGGGGCCATGTAGTCGGGCGTGCCGATGATCGACCCGGTGGCGGTCAGGGCGGTGGCCTCCCGAATCGCCGCGATGCCGAAGTCCGTGAGCACGGGTCGGCCGTCGGTGCGGAGCAGGACGTTGGCGGGTTTCACGTCCCGGTGCTGAACGCCTGCGGCATGGGCGGCGCGCAGGGCGTCGAGCACGCCTCGGCCGATGTGGGCGGCTTCGGCGGGGGGCACCGATCCCCGGGCCAGCCGGTCCGCGAGCGAACCACCGTCGACCAGTTCCATGACGAGCCACGGATACGTTCCCTCGCCGCCGTCGACGATGTGATGGATCGTCACAACGTTGGGGTGCTGGACCCTGGCCAGGGCCCGGGCCTCGCGCAGGACCCGCTCGCGCAGCATCCGTGCCGCGTCAGGGTCGTACTCGACGAGGTCCGGGTCCGCCGGCCGGACCTCCTTGACGGCCACGTTGCGGTGCAGCAGCAGGTCGCGGGCGCGCCACACGGTGCCCATGCCGCCGCCACCGAGCCTGGCCTCCAGCTCGAAGCGCCCGTCGACGACGCGTCTGCCGCTCTCCCCCTCGTTCATGGCGAGGAGCTTAGGTGACGCGGTGTGGCGCCGGGTGCCGAGGGCGAGCCGTGAGTCAAGGAAACGGCGACGGCACGGCCGCCGGCCGCGCTGCCTGAACGGAGGCGCCGCAATACCGCGCGCGGCCACGACCGCGAGGAACAGCGGCCGCTGAAGGCCGTCACCGTCGATGGACTGCTGTTCCCGCACGCCCGGCAGGCCCTGCGGATGCAGCGCAAACGCGGCGAGATCGGCGCGAGGAAATGGAACATCGAGACCGTCCACGCGGTCACCGACATGCCGGCCGAACAGGCCACCGCGGAGGAAACTGGCCGGATGGACACACGGCCACTGGATCGACGACGTCGGTGAATCCAACTCCCGCGAGTTTCCGAGAAACAGTTTCTGTAATCGGCTGGGGCCGCCATGATGGGGGCGAAGACCGCCGTCCCCACGGGGAACGAATGCGGCTGATCACGAACGAGGGCACTACCGGGTGGAAGAAGAGCTCTCGCTGTCGGCCAGGTACGGCCGATGGCGCAACGACGACGCGCTCGCCACTTCCGAGCGGCTGCGGCAGCTCGAAATAATCGTGCTCGACCTTCTTGTACGCACTGTCTCGCCCCGGGACCTGAGGATCATCCCTGTCGATGGGGCGCCGGCTTTCGCCTTCGAACTCGAGGGTTGTGACTACTTGGTCACTCTGTCCCAGGAGCAAGGCGCCTTGTCGGACCACACCATCGCACGGACGGTCGCCTCCGCCGGCCTGACGGGACGTCCTGGGGACACTCGCTGGGTACTGCTGGCCTGGGGCACGGACGTCAGCCCACGCGATGATCAGGTCCTGGACGGCATCCGTGCCTTCGGGGTGGTGCTCGACCGCACCCATCTGGATGCCGCAGTCGCTGGGATGCGACCACTGACGGACCTGGTTCGCGCCACCTTCCGTCGACGCCACCCGTATGTGCCACTGGCTGAACTCGTCCATTCGGAAGCTACCCCGGCTGAGCCGGCGGTACGCGACGCGAGCGCCAGCGTGCCGTGGCATGCCGTACGCGAGAGTGCCCGGGGCGAGCGGCGTGACTACCGCCTCGACAGGTTCCCCCTCGCCGACGAGGGGCAGGCCCAGGTCTTCCGTGCCGTGCACAAGCCCAGCGGCGCAGAAGTGGCCTTCAAACGGCGCAAGTCCAAGGGGACTTCAGGACAGCGTCGCATGCGCCGTGAGGTGGAGATCGCGCAGCACCTCGGACGGCACGCGCATGTGATGCCGGTGCTCGACTTCGACCCCAATTTTGAGTGGCTCGTCATGCCCATGGCCGAGGCCACAGCCGAGGACCGGCTGAACGACCTGCAGGACCCGACCGAGCTCCGGCGCCTGGTGGACGCCGTCACCTCTGTCCTTGCCGAGGCCCACGCGGCCGACTGGCTGCACCGGGACATCAAACCGTCCAACATCCTCTTCCTCGACGGCCGGTGGACCCTGGCCGACTGGGGCATCGTGCGACGCCCTCGCGGCCAAACCACGGGCCCCCTCACCGGTGCCGAGATCGGCACGCTCGGCTTCGCCGCACCGGAACTGTCCGTCAATCCGCACGAAGCCACCGCCGCCAGTGACATCTACAGCCTCGGCCAGGTCATCGGATGGGCTCTCACCCGAACCATGCCGCAGCCGAACACCCCACTGCTGCCCCCGCCCGGTGGACCGTGGTACGCCGCGGTGCGGCAAGCAACTCAACCAGACCCGAAACACAGACCACAGAACGTAGCTGCTTTCCTGGCCGTCCTGGACCCCAAGACCCACGCACTTTCGACATCGCCCACCGCCCGCGCAAGTCTGCTGCGGACGGGTATGCGCGACGGTGATCGCGCCGCTGCCGCGCAACTGATTGCCCTGGCCGCTGACCATCCCGACAACTACGAGCTGTATCTGGACATCCTGGTTCACACGCCGATCAGCATGCTGGGCAATCCGCTTGCCGACAACGCTCATCAGGCCGTCACCGTCGTCAGGGCGATGGCCGAACATGTTGGCACAGAGCGCGGAAGGAAGATGGCGGAGGACAACTTCGACGTCCATCGACCCATCCGGTGGCTGTTGCAGGTAGCCACTGTTTCTGCGCAGAAGGAAGTCTGGGAACTCCTCGATGCGGCTGCCGATGCCATGTTCACCTGGCTCGACCGATGGGATCAGGCCGGGCGGTGGAGATCACGGCCAGTGCATTGGCAGGACCCAAGATGCTGGGACTACATCGAACGATGGCTGCGCAAGCTTCGTGGGCCGGCGGCGACGGTTGTCGCGGTGGTCCTGGGGCGGCACGCCCATAGCGCCTGTGAGTTTTGGAGACTGGTGGACAAGCGCAGGGTGGACCGAAATATTCGCAGCGCGATCGATATCGCTCTCGCTGCCGGGAACTGACCGCAGCTACCCGCGGCCGCGAGATGAGTCATGGCCGTCGACCAGCCACCGCGGGAATGAGCCTGGTCGACAAGTCACCGCCGGAATGAGCCTGTCGGGGCGGAGCGGTGGTGCCCGGTCGGGAGTGGCTGTCGGCCGGTTTCACCCCGTCGGCGTGCTCGCTGTGCCCGGCGTGCGGATGCGCTGGGTGAGGAAGAGTGCCGCGCGGTCCAGTGCCTCGTCGGCCTCGTCGAGGACGCCGGCGAACGACTGGAACACGTGGGGTACGTCGGCGGTGATGTCAAGGACGACATCCACTCCGGCGGCTCTCGCGCGCGCGGCCATGCGCGTGGAGTCGTCCAGGAGCACCTCGTTGGTGCCCGCCTGCAGGAGCATCGGTGGGAAACCGGTCAGATCGGCGAGGGTGGCCGGGCTGAGCATGGGGTGGTGCGGGTCCTGCCCCGCCAGGTACATGGCCCCCGTGTGTCCCAGGGTTTCGCGTGTGAAGAACGGGTCGATGCCTGCCTTGTTGTCCATGCTCTCGCCCGTCCGGGTGGCGTCGAGTCCGGGGGAGAACGCCACGATCGCCGCCGGCATGGGGAGGCCCGTGTCGCGGGCGGCAAGGCAGGTGGTGACGGTGAGGCCACCGCCGGCGGAGTCCCCGGCGAACGCGATGGTGGAAGGGTCCTCGCCGCTGTCGAGCAGTGCGCGGTAGGCGCTCAGCGCGTCTTCGATCGCGGCCGGGAACGGGTGCTCGGGGGCGAGCCGGTAGTCCGGTGAGAAGGCCCTGAACCCGGTCTTGGCCACGAGGTTGCCCGTCAGCGACAGCGCGGTCTCCGGTGAGCCGAACACGTAGGCGCCGCCGTGGAAGTACAGGATCGTCCCGGCGCGGGGGCCGTCGACCGGTTCGATGAGCAGTGCGGGGCGTGGGCCGAGCGTCGTGGCCGTGGTGCGGATTCCGTGCGGGATGATCATTTTGGTCATCATCGCCCTGAATCCGGCTCGGATCTCCTCAACCGTTTGAGGGCCCTCGGGTCGGGGCTGCCGCAGCATTGCATCGATCATCGCGCGCTGTTCCTTGCTCATACCCGCTCCCGTCGTAAGTAGCTGCCGCTACACTATATGCCGTGGCATATAAGTCGAGTGGTGGCACTGTCGACCTCCCGGGTTTCTTCGCTGACCTCGTCCGTTGCGAGACGCGTCTGTACAACGCCCTCAACGACCGTCTTCGTGAGCGGCACGGGATCGTCACATCGCAGTTCGAGTTCCTGCGCCACCTCCGTGACCGTCCCGGGTCTCGGGTGGCGGACCTCGCTGCGGAGTTCGCGGTCGGAATCGGGGCGACCAGCAAGGGCGTCGACCGCCTGGAGAAGCAGGGATGGGTCGTCCGGCAACGGAATCCATCGGATCGCCGGTCGTCGCTGCTGGCTCTGACGGACGACGGCTTGGAGTTGGTCGATGCGGCCGACCGCACCTTCACCGAGCGGCTGGCCGAGCTGCTCGGAGACACTCTTGGCGGATCTCCGATGTCGGCTGTCGCGCAGACCCTCTCGCAGCTCCGCTCTGTACTGGAACGCGACCAGATCGGC
This sequence comes from Streptomyces sp. NPDC001634, assembly GCF_040298185.1. Classification (NCBI taxonomy): domain Bacteria; kingdom Bacillati; phylum Actinomycetota; class Actinomycetes; order Kitasatosporales; family Streptomycetaceae; genus Streptomyces; species Streptomyces sp. NPDC001634. Next base: position 50,724 of record NZ_JBEOZU010000022.1, read on the forward strand.
ATGCCCACAGGCTGACGCGCATGGCGCAGCCGACTGCCCCCGGGGCCAGTGTGTGTTGACGCCCCCGCGACTACGACGTTGCGTCCTGACCTTTTTCGTCTGCCGTCGTCCAGTCGCGCCCCTCAGGACCGGGCGCGACTGGACGGTCCGCTCAGCCGGCGTCGCCCGTCGTGAACGTCACCTCCGCCGTGTCGACGGTCCCCCCGTGGCGCCCGGGTGCGCTCTGCCACTTCCAGTAGAGGTTGGTGTGCGCGATCACCTGCTCCGGAGCCGGCGCCCCGTACTCGGTGAGGTCCTCCGTTGTGTGCGCGTCGCCGACCAGCGTCACGTCGTATCCGCGCACGAGGGCCCCGTGGAGGGTCGAGCGGATGCATGCGTCGGTCTGGGCGCCCGTGACGACGAGCCGGCCCACCCCGCGCTCGGCGAGCACGGCCTCCAGATCCGTGTCCTCGAACGAGTCGCCATAGGTCTTGTGGACGAGCGGCTCGGTGTCGCGCCGCACCAGCTCCGGCACGTACTGCCAGCTCTCACTGTCCCGCTTGAGCCCGTCGTCGGAGTGCTGCACCCAGACCACGGGCACGTCCTCCGCGCGGGCCTTGTCGATCAGGGCGTTGATGTTCGCGATCATGCTGTCGCGGTTGTGCGAGCCATCCACCACTCCGTTCTGGACGTCGATGACGAGCAGTGCCGTGTGTGGCCGGTCGGGCAGGGTGGTCATGGGGACTCCTCTGTGTCGTCACGTGGTTCTCGTCACGAAGCGTGTGTCGTCTCCCACGGTAGGCTCCGCCACTGACAACGGCGCTGGATCGCGCGGCCGTCAGCGCAGCAGCTCCGCGAGTCTGCGCCAGGCGGCGCGAGGCAGCAGGTCGCGAGGCTGGTCGTGGACCACCTGCAGGGCCACATGGTCCGCGCCCGCCGTATGGAAGGCCTCGATGCGTTCCCGGATCCGGTCGTCGTCTCCCCAGGCGAACAGTGCGTCCACCAGGCGGTCGCTGCCGCCGTCCGCGAAGTCGTCGTCCGTGAAGCCGAACTGACGCAGGGAGTTCGTGTAGTTCGGCAGCCCCAGGTAGAAGGCGAGGTAACCACGGGCCTTCGCCCGGGCGCTGTCCGGGTCCGTGTCCAGAACCACCTTCGTCTCCGGTGCGAGCAGCGGGGCGTCGCCCAGGATCTCGCGGGCCCTGGCTGTGTGTTCGGGCGTCACCAGGTACGGGTGCGAGCCGGCGGCACGGTCGCGGGACAGCTTCAGCATCTTGGGGCCGAGCGCGGCCAGCACGCGGCGTCCGGCGGGTACGCCGGCGGCGTCGAGTTCGTCCAGATAGGCGACCATGGCCGAGTACGGGCGGTGGTACTGGTCCGTCAGTTTGGCGTGGCTCACACCGAGTCCGAGCAGGAAGCGCCCGGGACGGGCCTGGTCCAGTTCGACGAAGCGCGCGGCGGTCTCGGCTGCCTCATACTCCCAGATGCTCTGGATTCCGGTTGCCACGGTGAGGTGCGAGGTCGCCTCGATCAGCGGCGCCGCATGGCGCACTGTGCTGCTGCCGCCCAACCAGACGGCACCGAAGCCGAGTTCCTCAAGTTCAGCGGCGGCTTCGATCAGTTCGCCGCGCCTGGCCGGGTCCTCGGAGCGCAGTGCCATGCTCCAGATGCCGTAGGGTCCGACGGTCTCCTTCAGGGAGCCGTCAGAGCCCGCGCTCGTTTCGTCGCCCATCGTGTCCGATCCTTCCGTGCCGTGTGCTGCGCACCGCCCATGGATCACTCACGAGGGTGCCGTTGATCACAGCAGACCCCAACCGGCTGCCGAGAGGGCGTATTCCACGCCGGACGCACACCCGTACGGTCACATCAGCCCGACGATCCGCGGCGGCGCGAACACATGTCGGGCCCGGTGTTCCGCGGCGAGTTTCGCGGCGCCCGGCCGGAACGAGGTGGCGGAGTCCCTGGCGAGGCCGTAGCGGTGCAGCGAGCATGTCTCGCAGGTGTCGTCCCAGCCGGGCAGCCGCTCCGCATGCTCCGCCGCGAGATGCTCACCGAGCCGGATCTGTGTCCCGGGCACGGTGTCCATGAAGTCCCAGTCCACGCCCTGCTCCGTGCCGAGCCGCAACTCGGCCATGACACCCTGGATGTGCCGCATCGCCTCGTACATCCGCACGCACACGGCGCAGTCCCATATCCACGCCGGGAGCAGCGGCCACTGGTCCTCGAGGCACAGATCGTCGGCGCTCATGCGGGGCACCGTAGCGGCGGGCCATGGCGCGTAGGACCGATCGGTCCGAAGTTCACCCTGAGGGGGTTCGGTCCCGCCGGCAGGCAGCATGGTCTCGTCGGCGGCCTCACCCGGGCCCAGGCCTTCACCTCGTCCGCACATGACGCACCCCTTGACTTCACAAGGCCTCCGCGCGACATTTCCTGACGCTGCATCAGAAATCAATGTTTTCGTGAGTACTGCACGGCATCGAGAGCACCGCAGAACGCCGCACCGCCTCACCGTCCCTCGCCACCCTGGAGCGATCTGCCATGCCCACCAGCGCGGACCCCGTGAGACGTACCGATTCCTCCGCGACGGCCGGACCCTCACGCCGACAGGTGCTCGGCGCGACCGGCGCCGGACTCGCGCTCGCGGCCGGCTTGCCGGAGGCGGCCGGCACGGCACGGGCCGCCGACCTGCCTCCGCTCGGCACGTACGACGTCATCGTGATCGGCTCCGGCGCGGCAGGCATGACCGCCGCGCTGACGGCCGCCAACCAGGGGCTGAGCTGCGTCGTGGTGGAGAAGGCGGCCACCTTCGGCGGGTCGGCGGCGCGCTCCGGCGCGGGCATCTGGATCCCGAACAACCCGGTCATCCTCGCCGCGGGCGTCCCGGACACCCCGGCGAAGGCGGCCGCCTACCTCGCAGCTGTCGTCGGCCCGGACGTCTCCGTCGAGCGACAGCAGGCATTTCTCGGCCACGGGCCCGAGATGATCTCCTTTGTCATGGCCCACAGCCCGCTGCGCTTCCGCTGGATGGAGGGGTACAGCGACTACTACCCCGAGCTGCCCGGCGGACTGCCGAACGGCCGCTCCATCGAACCCGACCAGCTCGACGGAAACATCCTCGGCTCCGAACTCGCCCACCTCAATCCGCCTTACATGGCAGTCCCGAGCGGCATGGTCGTCTTCAGCGCCGACTACAAGTGGCTGACCCTCTCCGCCGTCAGCGCCAAAGGGATCGCCGTCGCCGTCGAGTGCCTCGCGCGCGGCACCAAGGCCGCGCTCCTCGGCCAGAAGCCCCTCACCATGGGGCAGTCGCTGGCGGCCGGACTGCGCGCGGGGCTGCTCGCCGCGGGCGTGCCCGTGTGGCTGAACACCCCGCTGACCGACCTGTACACCGAAGGCGGGGCGGTCACGGGAGCCGTGGTGACCCGCGACGGTACGCCCGGACTGCTCCGGGCCCGGCGCGGGGTGATCGTGGGCTCCGGCGGTTTCGAGCACAACGCGGCCATGCGCGCGCAGTACCAGCGGCAGCCCATCGGCACCGGGTGGACCGTGGGCGCCCGGGAGAACACCGGCGACGGCATCCGGGCGGGAGAGCGGGCCGGCGCCGCGCTCGACCTGATGGACGACGCATGGTGGGGCCCGGCGATCCCGCTGCCCGACGAGCCGTACTTCTGCCTCGCCGAACGCACCCTGCCGGGCGGCCTGTTGGTGAACGCCGCGGGCTCCCGTTTTGTCAACGAGGCTGCCCCGTACAGCGACGTCGTCCACACGATGTACGACCGGAACACGACCGACCCGGACATCCCGGCCTGGCTGATCGTCGACCAGAACTACCGCAACCGGTACCTCTTCAAGGACGTCGCCCCCACTCTTGTCTTCCCCGACGCCTGGTACGGCTCGGGCGCCGCGCACAAGGCATGGACCCTGGACGCCCTGGCCGGGCAGATCGGTGTGCCCGCGGCCGCGCTGCGTGCCACCGTCGACCGCTTCAACTCCCTTGCGCGGAGGGGTAACGACACCGACTTCCACCGCGGCGACAGCACCTACGATCACTACTACACCGATCCTGCCGTCGTCCCGAACTCCTGTCTGGCGCCGCTGTGGCTGGCCCCGTACTACGCTTTCAAGATCGTCCCGGGTGATCTGGGTACCAAGGGCGGCATGCGCACCGATGCCCGGGCGCGGGTGCTGCGCGCGGACGGCTCGGTGATCCCCGGTCTGTACGCGGCCGGGAACGCCAGCGCCGCCGTCATGGGCCACAGCTACGCGGGTGCGGGCTCGACGATCGGTCCCGCGATGACCTTCGGCTACATCGCCGCGCTGGACCTCGCGGTTGGGAGCTGAGGGTCCGGGCCGTCGGGGAGTGGGTGCAAAGCCCCAGCAACGGGTTCATATAGGCTTCTCGCTTCGGTTCCCACAGTCCGCGAGTGCCCGGGAGAGTTCCTGTGACCGTAGCGATCGCCCCGTCCGGAGCGGCCGGTTCGCCCGATGACGACAGGCCTGCAGAGGAGACGTCCGCCGACGGTGTGCCGGCCGTCGAGGCGGCTTCCACGGACCAAGGGTTCTGGGTCGAGCCGGGAGCGGCCGGCGACGCGGCCCTGTCCTCGATGGAGCCCGTGGTGGCAGAAGTGGCCGATGGAGTCGAGGCGCGCCACGGGGCAGAACCGGGTGACGGAGCCGAACCGGGCAACGGAGCCGCGGTGTTCGACATGGCTGAGGCGGTCGATGGGGCCTCGGTACTCGGCATGGCTGAGGCGGCTGGTGGACTCGCGATGTCCGATGGGGCCGAGGTGGATGCTGGAGTCGCGGCGTCGGACGGGGCCGAGGCGGCCGGCGGAGTCGGCGCGGTGTCTGACGGGGACGAAGTGGCAGAGGTGGTCGCCCGGGACGCCCGTGAGTTCGGGGTGTACGCGCGGACCGGCGGCTGGGCGTTCGCGCTGAAGGTGGCGCGCAGCGTACGGCCCGGCGGGCAGCCGGCGGGGGAGACCCCCAAGATCTCCGCCAGGCGGTTCGCCGAGCTGGCGGGGTGCTCCGCCGAGCGCGTCATGCGCTACTACAAGGCGTGGGACAAGGCCGCCGACGACGGTCTCGTCCCGCACTTCGAGATCCTGGTCCCGGGCCAGGAGATCCAGCTGCCGGACTCCGACGTGTGGCTCTCGTACTACGCATCCCGCTCCAGCGCGTCCTCGGAGCGCGGCACCGCGATCGCGGCGGCGGCCGAGGCCGAGGGCATCCGGCCGACGAAGGCACTGGAGGTGGCCGAGAACCCCACCGCGCTGCGGGCGGCGATCCTCGCGGACCCCGCGACCGCACAGACGGCGCGGGCCGCACTTCTCGACCGGCTGAAGGAGGACCCGGCCCTGCAGACGGTGCTGGCGCGTGACATCGCCCGCACCGATGAGCTGAAGAAGGCCGTGGCCGGCGAGGCCCGGACCGCCGACCGCATCGGTTTTGTCCGGCAGGTCGTGGAGGACGGCCAGGTCAGGACTCCGGCCGGACAGACGATCGACGCCCCGGCCGAACTCCGTGCGGAGGCCGAGCGCCATCTGTCCCTCATCGATGAGCTGGACGACGACGAAGAGGCCGGACAGTGGGCCACGGAGGCGTACGACACGGTGAAGGAACTCGTCGTCCGGGCCGTCGAGGCCGACCCCGAACTGCGCCTCCTGGAACGCCGTACGAAGTTCTACAGCAGCCTGCAGCGGGCGACGAAGGTGTTCGAGGAACTGACCTTCGACGACGCCGATGATCTCGACGCCCTCTACGAGGACGACATGCTCCAGCGCTTGGAGGAACTCCAGGCGGCGATCGGCACGTGCATCACGGCTCTCCGCAAGGCGGCCCCGACGCAGTAGTGACGCTCGGGCGGCGGCCCGGAGCCGGCCGGATTCCGCACCTCGGTCTTCCGGCTCGCCCGGGCCATGCTTCCCCAACTGGTCCGCGCCCGTGGAGCGTTCGTCACCGTCGGGTCCATCACCGGACTGCGGGCGCCGTCCGGCATGGCCGCGTACACCGCCTCCAAGGCCGGTGCAGCGATGCTGACGACCGCCATCGCCGCGGAGTTCGGGCCCCTCGGGGTACGCGCCAACACCGTGTGCCCCGGCCGGATCCGCACCGAGATGGCCGATCAGGAGATGCACGAGTTCGGGGAGCCACTCGGCCTCACCGTCGAGGAGTCGTACGAGGCGGTGACCGTCCTCGTACCGCAGCGGCGCTCCGCGGCGGCGGAGGAGATCGCCGACGCCGTACTGCGACTCCTCGGTCCGAACGCCTCGTACGTCAACGGCACGACCCTCACCAGGGACGGCGGCACCACGATCGTCGACCCGGGCGCCGTGCCCTTCGACTTCACCCTCGCCCCGCGCCAGTGCCCGCACGAGTCCTGCCGTTGACCCGCGCATTCAACTCCGTGGGCAGCAATCCCACTTCGGTACGCAACCCCGACGGGGACCGGCGCCTCATACCAGTCGAGCGAACCCGAGTCCTCGGTCACCCACAGGCCCCGACGCGCGATCAGGGCGGAGGGCGGGCGACGCACCGAGAGGAGTGATTGGTGGACGGCTTCGAGACTTCCGTCGCCGGCACCGCCCTGCAAGAGGACGAGGCATCCCGCCCGTCCGGCCGGGCCGGTGGGCTGTCCCGTCGACGGTTCATGGTCTACTCGCTGGCGGCGACCACGCTGACCGTCGCGACACCGATCGGCTGCGACACGTCGTCGGCGGAAGGTGCCGAACCCAGTGCGGACGGTGCGCGCGGCGCGTCCGGCGTCCTGGTGACCGGCGCCGACGAGGAGATGCTGGTCCTGGAGGTCACGGCGGCCAACAGGGTGGTCGTGCGGCTGCCGCGCGTGGAGGTCGGACAGGGCATCACCACCGCCGTGGCCATGATGATCGCTGAGGAACTGGACGCCCGGCTCGTCGACGTCGACATCCCGCTCGCCGACGCCCGGACCAAGGGGAACCAGTACACCGGTGGTTCGAGCTCGGTCAGCTCCCTGCACGGACCGGCCCGCGAACTCGCCGCCACTGCCCGCGCCAGGCTGGTCACCGCGGCGGCCAGGCGGTGGCACCTGCCCGCATGGTCACTGCGCACCCGCAACACGATGGTCGTCGCTCCGGACGGACGTACGGCCACCTTCGGATCGCTGACCGAGAGCGCCGCCCGGATCCGCGCCGTGACGGGCAGACCCAAGCCCGCGTCCCGGCACCGCGTGATCGGGCGGCCGACGACCCGGATCGACGCGCGGGACATCGTCACCGGCAAGGCGAAGTACGCCGGAGACCTCGCGGTACCCGGAGCGAAGCCGGCCGTCGTGGCCCGGCCCCCGACGCTCGGCGGCAAGGTCGTCTCCGTCGACGACAGCGCGGCCCGCGCGCTGCCGGGTGTCCTCGCGGTGGTCAGGATCCCGAGCGGTGTCGCCGTGGTGGCCGAATCCTTCCACCACGCCTTCAAGGCCCGGGACGCACTACGGATCACCTGGGCCCCGGGCCCCCTTGCGTCGCTCTCGGACGCCGCGATCCGGGCCCGGTTGCGGGCCGCCGTGCCACGGCTCGGCACCCCGCCGAGCGGATCGACGCAGGTGGAGGGCGAGTTCGCGTTCGCTTTCGTCAGCCATGCCCCGATGGAGGTCCTGACCGCGGTCGCGGACGTACGCGCCCACCAGGCCGAGATCTGGTTCTCCTCCCAGACGCCGATGGAGGCCCGGGACAGCATCGCCTCGGCGATCAGGCTTCCGGCGTCCTCGGTCCGGGTCCATGTCATGCGGGGCGGGGGCTCGTTCGGGCGTCGGCTGAACTTCGACGCGGCGACCGAGGCGGCACTGATCTCCAAAGCGGCACGCCGGCCGGTGAAGCTGATGTGGAGCCGTGGCGACGACATTCGGCACGGCAGGATGCGTCCGGCCAGCCACCACCGGATCCGGGCCAGTCTCGTACGGGGACGGGTCGTGGCCTTCGAACACGTCATGGCCTCGGTGAACGAGTCCAACCAGGAGCAGGGCCCGGCGGTCCAGGGCGGTGTGACCACGACCGTCTTCGGGCGCGCCTCCGCGGCGGGTGGCCCGCTCCCCAGCGACACCGGCCTGTACAACTTCGGACGCGTCTCCGGGAACTCGGGCGGAGTCGAGCTGGCCATGCCCCTCGGGGCCTGGCGGTCGGTGGATTCCGGGACGATGCGGACCGCGGAGGAGATCGTCGTCGACGAGGTCGCCCGGAGCCTGGGCAAGGATCCGGTCGCATTCCGGCGCCAGACCCTCAGGAGCAAAGCCGTCAGGGCCGTACTGGACAAGGTCGCGACGGCCGGGCACTGGGGCCGGACCATGCCGACGGGCCACGCCCAGGGCGTGGCCGTCCACGAGGAGTACGGCTCCTGCGTGGCCTGCCTGGTCGAGATCGACGCCACCGACCCGAAGGACCCCCGGGTGACCAAGGTGGTGATGGCGGCCGACGTGGGCACGGCCGTCAACCCGCGCGGCCTGGAGGCCCAGCTCATGGGCACCTCGGTCGACGGGATCTCCACCGTGCTGCAGGCCGGCCTCCACATCGACCGCGGCGCTGTCCGGGAGGGCAGCTTCGCGGACTTCCGCTACGCCCGTCAGCGGAACGCCCCGCTGCACTTCGAAGCGCACATCATGCCCTCCCGGCGGGACCCCGGCGGTGCCGGCGAACTCGGAGTCCCCGCCGCCGCGGGCGCGGTCGCCAACGCCTATGCAAGGGCGACCGGGAGCCGCCCGCGCCGATTCCCGATCAACTTCTGACCGAGCGTCCGGAAAAGGTACCGATGCCGTCGTACTCCTTCGTCCTCAACGGGAAACCGGTCACTGTCGAGGCTCCCGCCGACATGCCCCTGCTCTGGGTACTGCGCGACATGCTGGGGGTCACCGGCCCCAAGTACGGCTGCGGCGTAGGGGTCTGCCGTGCCTGCACCAGCCACCTCGACGGTGCGGAGATCCAGCCCTGCACGGTGCCGGTCGCGGACTGCGTGGACCGTCACGTCACCACCATCGAGGGCCTGGCCGACGGCGGCACGCTGCACCCCGTACAGCAGGCGTGGCTCGACTGCGATGTCGCCCAGTGCGGCTTCTGCCAGCCGGGACAGATCATGGCCGCGGCAGCACTGCTGAAGCGGACGCCCCGGCCGACGGACGCCGACATCGACCGCATCGAGAACGTCTGCCGCTGCGGCACCTACTCCCGGATCCGCGAAGCGATCAAGAAGGCCGCGGCCGAACGGACCGTCGAGGAGTGACCGACGGACGGCCGGTGCTGTCGACAGGGGCGGCCGTGCGGGTACTGGTGACCTGAGCGCGACCGCAGACGGTTCGGACGGAACGCCCGCGCCGGCGGCCATTCGTCAAACACCCATTCGCATCCGCACCTTGGCCTCACAACACCTTGCGATGGACGAGAGCCGCGAGCACCAGCGTGCCGGGCAGAAGGGGCAGCCAGACCGTCAGGACGCGGTAGCCGATGACGGTCCCCGAGGCCAGGCTCATCGGGTGCCGTAGGCGACCAGGGCGAACACCAGTGCCGCGTCCACGGGTCCGATGCCGCCCGGCGCGGGCACGGCCCCGACCGCGGTACTGGCCGCGAGGAACGCGAAGATCACCTGCGCCCAGGACAACTGCAGGCCGAGCGACTCCCCGACCGAGGCGATCACGCTCGCCTGGAGCAGCGGGACGGCGGCCGACCCGCCCCAGAGGGCGAGGACCCGGCTGGGCCGGGTGTGCAGGATCCGTGCGTCGGTCAGGGCCGTGCGCAGCCCATCGAGAACCGGGCGGCGCAGCCGGCGTACGACCGTCAGAAGCACAGCGGCCGTGGCTGCAACGATCGCCACGCCCCCGCCGGCCAGGAGCAGCACACGCTCGTCCGGGACGAGCCGACCGAGACGCAGCGTCTCCGGGAACGCCAGCAGGAACACCAGCAGCACCAGCGTCTTCGCGACCGGTTTGACCAGCGAGTACAGGGCGAGCGAAGCGGTGGCCCGGGCGAGGGGTATGCCGCGGCGCTGCAGGAAGCGGAGGGTGACGGCGTGGGCGCCGATACTCGCCGGAAGCACGTGGTTCGCGGCCCCGGCGGCGAACTGTGAGGCGAGCAGCGGCCCCGGCGGAAGTCTTTCCGGTACGGCTCCCTGACGGACAACCGCAGCGGCCACCCAGCCCAGGCCGGTGAAGAAGACCGCAGCGAGCAGCCACCAGGGATCGGCGGAGGCCAGCCGGAGGGTGCCGTCGTGGACGGCACGCCAGTCGGCTGCCGCCCATGCCCCGATCAGCAGCAGCGGGAGCAGACTCAGCACCCGGCGGGCGAGGCGTGCGGCAGAGGCGGCGGACGGGGAGCGGACGGTGGCGGGGAGCGGTGCGGGGAGATCGTCGAGCGGGAGCAGGGACACGGCGGGCATCGTCCTTCCGCGTCACATCCACGTCGTGCGCGGCGGACGAATACGGGCGAGGCAGGGGACGGTGGAAACATCCCCGCACGGTGTGACGGCACGGTGTCCGGGAGCCGAAGGGGTGCGGGCGGACGGGCGACACGGCCGGGCCCGTCCTCGTGCGGCCGCCTTCGTGTCCCGACCGTGTTGCTCGGGCAGTCGCTATGGCCGGACGGACCGGCGCGTGACGGCGGGACTTTGGGCGGACCGGCTGACCTTCGGCGGTTCCTGATCGCCGGCGACCGCCTCGCGAGCCACGACCACCAGGGCGGCATCGTCGACGAAGGTGCCATTACAGAACGTGATGATGTCCTTGCGGACACGATCGATGAGTCCCGTGGGCGTGTTCACGTCCGTCCAGGCCGGGAGCCGTTCGGCGAGCGGATAGAAACTGCCGGCCGTGTCGCGGGCTTCGGAGACTCCGTCCGTGTAGAGCACCAGCATGTCGCCGGGCTCGAACGGATAGCTCTCCACGGTTCCGCACGGGGCCTGCGGCAGGCACATTCCGATAGGAGTTGCGTACTGCTGAGGCGCCAGGACGGTGACATGCCCGTCGTGCAGCCGGAGCGGTGGCGGGTGCCCGCAGTTGAGGATGCGGACCTCGGGTTCGTCGTCCGGGATGTCGACCACGGCGGTCGTGACGAATGACTCGTCCGCGCCGGGGCTGTCCTTGTCCGGCTGGGCCAGGCTCCAGCACACGGTCGCCTCCAGTTCGCTCCGCAGCTCGGGGAGGGTCGGCTCGCGGTGAGCCGCGCTCCGGAACGCGCCGAGCACCAGAGCCGCGTCGTCGACGGCGGGCAGGCCCTTGCCTCGGACGTCTCCGATGAGGACTCGGGTCCCGCGTGTGGTGCGTACTGCCGCGTACAGGTCACCGCCGATCCGCGCCTGGTCCGTCGCGGCCCGATAGGCGCTGGCGATGCGCAGGGGGCCGATCCTCTCGGGCAGGGGCTGCAGCACGACCTGCTGTGCGGCCTCGGCCACTGACCGTACCTGTCTCAGCTCCGCGCTGTGCCTTTCCTGCAGGCGGCGGAAGATCACGGTGAAGGCGGAGATCACGATCAGGGCGATGAGCTGGCTTTCGTGGTTGGAGGTGAAGATGCTGTTGCGCATCACGGAGATCGCCACGAGCGCCGCCACGGCGAAGCCCCCGATGAGCGCGGTGAGCCTGGAGCTGCCGAACGAGGCGGTGAGCGCCGGTGCGACCACGAGCAACGGCCCGAGGTGGATGTTCGCGGGTGACAGGAGGTCGGCGATCATGATCGCCACAATCAGGGCGATCGGGATGACCACGAGGCCCCGGCTCGAAGGCCGTGACCAGCCGGCACCTCCGCGAGGCTGAAGGCGCATACCTCCTGCATACACCCGGGTATCGGCTCGCGGGTACTCCGCCGGGAGCTCGTGTGCAGCGGCCGGGAAGGCCGGTGACACGCCGCTGCAGTCCCCAGAAGAGCACCTTCCGCGTCCGGCGCGATGCAGGTGCGCCGGACGCGTAGGCGTTTCGGCGTTTCTACCTCACTTTGGAGGCCGCGGGCGGCGCAAGCAGGCCGTTGTACCGCAGGACGGCATAGCCGATGCCGATGCCCACCGCCACGGGCCACTCGAGGGCGCCCGCGACTGCCAGCGCGCCGAGGCCGGCGTACAGGGGCAGGCCTCGTTTGACGGGCAGAACACCGCGGGCGGAGGCCAGGGGTGCCGCCGCGGCGTTGACGGCCCTGGTGGCCGCCGCGGCGAGGGGCGGGACGGCGATGGTGATCATGCGCCCGCCGGACATCGTGGCGCGGTGCCTCTTCGGCGCTTTCGCGGCGGGCCCGGCGCTGGGCCGCTTCGTTGTCCTCGTTCTCGCCGTCTTCGCCGTGGAGTTCTTCACCGCGGAGTTCTTCTTCGCCGTGCGAGTCGACTTCGTCGTGGGAGTCGACTTCGTCGTGGGGGTCGACTTCGTCGTGGGGTTGGTCTTGGCCGTGGGGGTCGACTTCGTCGTGGGGCTCGACTTCGTCGTGGGGCTCGACTTGGTCGTGGAGTTCGTCTTGGCCTTCGTTGTGGGGCTTGTCTTCGGCATCGAGTTCGTTTTGGCCGTGGGGCTCGACTTCGTCGTGGAGCTCGACTTCGGCATTGAGCTCGTCTTCGCCGCGGAGTTCGTCCTTGTCATGGACTTCGTCATGGACTTGGTCGTGGAGTTCGTCGTGGAGCTCGTCCTGGAGGCGGAGCGCGACGGCTTCGTGTTCCGCGTGCCTGGGCGTGTCCCAGGGGTCCTGGGCGTGGTCATGGTGCTCCCATCCGCTCGTGGGTCCGGATTCGCCCCTCGATGCGGCACAAGCTACCCGCGGCGAAATCGGCCTGCGAGTCAGGAATCCGTTCGGATCAGCATGCCGGGCAGGTGTGTCCGGGGCGGGTCATGATGATCGCAATGGGACGAGGAACCGGCCTGTTTCGGGAGGTGGCACGCAGATGTCGCTGCTGTCCGGGGTGCGTCTGCCGGTGCCGCCGTCGCTGTCGGCGCCGCTGACCGGAGGTCTGGTGGGCGGGCCGGCCGGCGGTCTGCGCGGGGCTTTCGACGCGGCGATCATGCTGCTGGGGCTGCAGCGGCGGGATGTGTGGTCGCGTCCTGGGCGTTGCCACATCGAGGTGCGGGGGGTACGAGGTCCTGACGGCCTGCGGGTGGGCCGGGCCGTGGAGCGCGCGCTCGAGGAGCACCCCGGCGTGCTGTGGGCGCGAGTGAACGCCCCGGCGGATCGGGTCGTCGTGGAACTGGCCTCGCCGCCACCGTCGCAGCAGGAACTGATCCGGATCATCGTCCATGCGGAGGCCCAGGAGGCCGACGACGCCGCGGAGCCGGGCGGGTCCGACCCCTGGTGTCCCGAGCCGCACCATCCGTGCGAGGGGCCGCGCAGACGGCCGACCCTTCCCGTGCTTGCAGCGGACATCGCGGGGCTGCTGCTCACCGCGGCTACGCGCCTGTCGCCGTGGACCCCGCTGCCGGCCGAGGTGGGGGCGCTGGCCACCGCCGTCCAGTACCACCCGTGGCTGCGGGGGTTGGCGACATCGGCTCTCAGGGGCTGCCGACGTCCGGAAGCAGTACTTCCGGTGCTCAATGCGATCGTCCAGGGCCTGACCACGCGCGGCGGAGGGCTGGCGCTCGACGTCGCGCAGCGCGCGGCGCAGTGGCGGGAGGCGAACGCGGCCCTCGACGCATGGGCGGAGGCGGAGTCGCGGCTGGTGCTGGGACCCGAGGATGCGCAGGCCGAGCCGATCGTGGTGGAACGGCCGCAGGCGCACAAGGACGCGACGGCGCGTTACGCCGAACGGGCCATGGCGGCCGGTGCCGGGGTCGGTGCCCTGGCCACGCCGTACGCCGGTCCGCGACGCGCGATCGCCGTGGCCTTGTCCAGCATGCCGAAGGCGCCCCAGGCCGGGCGGGAAGGCTTCGCCACCAGCCTGGGCCGGTTCCTTGCACTGCGCGGCGTCGTGGCCATGGACCGCGGCGCGCTGCGCCGCCTGGGCCAGGTGGACACCGTGCTCCTCGACGTGGACGCGCTGCGCAGCGGCCGATACGAACTGACCGATCTGGAGCTGCTCGGCGGCGCCGAGGTCGAAGAGGTGTCCGGCCGGCTCTTCGCGCTGTTCGATCCGGCGGCCCCCTCGCGGGTCCACCGTGACGGCGAAGGCTGGGCGCTCGGACCGCTGGAGGAGCTGGATCTGACCGGCCGTACCGGGCGGCAGGCCGCAGACCGGCTGCGGCAGCGGGGCAGCGAACTGGTGCTGGGCCTGGCCTTCCGGCGCCGTCTGGTGACCGTGGCGGGGGTGGCGATGCAGACGCTTCCGGGTGCACAGGCCCTGGCTGCGGCGGCCCGCCGTTCGGGGATCCGCGTGGTCCTTGCCGGCGACCAGGCGTATCCGGAGCTCGGCTTCGTGGACGCGATGGTGCCCGCGGGGGGCCATCTGGTGGCGTCGGTTCGTGCGCTGCAGGCGGACGGCGCAGTGGTGATGCTGGTGTCGGGGAACCGCCGCGCGCTCGGGGCCTCGGACTGCGGCATCGGGGTCCACCGGGAAGGGGAGCCGCCGGCCTGGGGCGCACACCTGCTGGTCGGCACCGACCTGGACTCGGTCGCCGTGATCCTGACCGGCGTCGGCGTGGCCCGCCAGGTCGACCGCGACGGCGCGGTGCTGGCCGCGAGCGGCAGCGGCATCGGCGCGGTCGCAGCGATGCGCGCATCGACCGGTGAGGCGTGCTCGCGCGGACAGGCGGCGTGCAACACCGCGGGCGGGATCGCATTCGGCCTGGGAGTCTGGCGCGCCCGGCAACTGTGCTCCCGCCCCATCAGCCCGTCCGTGGAGACCGTGCCCTGGCACCTGATGCCTCCCGCGCGGGTCCTGGACCGGCTGCGTACGGGCATCGACGGGCTCTCCGCGGAGGAGGCCGCGGCGCGGTCCAAGGACCCGTCGCGGACGGGCGCGGCGCCGCGGACCACCCTGCTGTCGGCGTTCATCGAGGAGTTGGCCAATCCGCTGACCCCGGTGCTGGCCGGTGGGGCCGCCCTTGCCGCCGCCGTGGGATCCGGTGCGGACGCCGTGCTGGTCGCCTCGATCACCGCCACCTCGGCGCTGGTCGGCGGCGTTCAGCGGGTCCGGACCGAGCGCGCCCTGGCCGAGTTGACCGCCCGCTCCGCGGTGGGAGCACGGGTGCGGCGCGGGGGCGGCGAACGGCTGGTCACGGCGGAGGACCTGGTGCCGGGGGATGTTGTCCTCCTTCGGGCCGAGGACGTGGTGCCCGCGGACTGCCGTCTGCTGCAGGCCGATGGACTGGAGGTCGACGAGTCGTCACTGACCGGCGAGTCCCTGCCCGTGCCCAAGGATCCGGCCCCTGTGGTCGCCTCGCAGCTCACCGATCGCCGCTCGATGCTCTACGAGGGCACCACCGTTTCCGCCGGGGAGGCGGTCGCCGTGGTCGTGGCCACGGGGGCGGCCACGGAGGTCGGGCGCACCATGGCTTCCGCTCGGGAGGCGGCCCCGGTGACCGGGGTCGAGGCACGGCTGTCGGCGCTGACCAAGGCCAGCCTGCCGGTGGCGACGGCCTCCGCGGCGGCCGTCGCCGGGGCCGGGCTGCTGCACGGACGACCGCTCGCCGAGAGCCTGGCCTCGGCGGTCAACCTGGCTGTCGCCTCGGTCCCCGAAGGGCTGCCGTTCCTGGTCAACGCGGCCCAACTGGCCTCCGCCCGCCGCCTGGCCGAGCACGGCGCCCTGGTCCGCAACCCGCGCACCATCGAGGCGCTGGGCCGCGCCGATGTGCTGTGCTTCGACAAGACCGGCACCCTCACCGAGGGCAACCTCCAGCTGGTCGCCGTCAGCGACGGGGACCGGGCCCTCCCCGTCGACCGGCTCGGCGTGCGGCACAAGGCGATCCTTGCCGCGGCGTTCCGTGCCACCCCCGCCGCCCGCCAGTCCGAGCCGATGGCCCATCAGACCGACCGGGCGGTGGACGCGGGGGCCCGCCGGGCGCGGGTGTCGGTCAGCCGTGGCGCGCCCCGCTGGCGGCGCACCGACACCCTCCCGTTCGACCCTTCTCGCGCCTTCCACGCCACCGTCGGCCGCGCCGCGGGCTGCACCCTGCTCAGCATCAAGGGCGCCCCCGAGGTCGTGCTGGCCCGTTGCCGGAGCAGGCGCCTGAACGGGGCGGAGACCGCGCTCGACGATGTCGGGCGCAAGGCGCTCACCACGGCCACGGAGGAGCTCGCCGGGGCCGGCCGCAGGGTCCTCGCCGTCGCCGAACGGACCATGCGTCCGGGCGAGGAACTCACCGACGACGCGGTGCAGGACCTGGCATTCGTCGGTTTCCTCATCCTCGCCGATCCGGTACGCCCCGGGGCGGCGTCGGCCACGGCCCGGCTGCGCGCGGCCGGGGTGCACACGGTCCTGCTCACCGGGGACCACGCCGCCACCGCCGAGGCGATCGCGGTCTCGGTCACCGGCGTCCCCCACCAAACCGTGTGCACGGGGCCCGAGTTGGACGAGCTCGACGACGACAGGCTCGACGTGCTGCTGCCGAAGGTGGATGTGATCGCCCGGTGCACCCCGCGCCACAAGGTCCGCATCGTGGAGGCATTCCAGCGTCTCGGCCGCGTCGTGGCGATGACCGGCGACGGCGCCAACGACGCCCCGGCGATCCGCCTCGCCGACGTGGGCATCGCCCTGGGGCGGCGCGGCACCCCCGCGGCCACGGCCGCAGCCGACCTGGTCATCGGTGACGACCGTCTGGAGACGATCGTCACCGCCCTGACCGAGGGCCGGGCGATGTGGACCTCGGTCAGAACCGCGCTGGCCATTCTGATCGGCGGCAACCTCGGGGAGGTCACCTTCAGCGTGCTCGCCAGCACACTGGCCGGCAGCTCACCGTTGAGCGCCCGCCAGATCATGCTGGTCAACCTGCTCACCGACCTCGCCCCCGCCCTGGCCATCGCCGTGCGCACCCCGGCCGAGAACACTGCGGAACAGTTGCTCCAGGAAGGCCCCCATCAGTCGCTGGGCACCGCACTCACCCAGGAGATGATGCAGCGCGGGCTCACCACCGCCTTCGGCGCGGGGCTGGCCTGGACGGCCGCACGCCTCACCGGCACCCAACGCCGGGCAGGCACCGTGGCGTTGGCTGCGGTGGTCGGCACCCAGCTCGCACAGACCCTCACCAGCGGCGGCGCGGACCTCCAGGTGCTCGTCGCCACCGTGGGCTCGGCCGTGGTGCTCGTAGGCATCATCCAGACGCCGGGTATCAGCCAGTTCTTCGGGTCCACCCCGTTGGGCCCCGTGGCCTGGGGCATCGCCCTGACGGCCATCACCACCGCTACGCTTCTCCACTCGCCGTTGAAGCCCCTCGTGCACCGCCTGGCCGCAATGGGCTGGCTGACCCCGGCGTCCGAGGAGCCCGAGAAACCCGAGGAGCCGACGCCGCCGCCGTCGGCCACAGCCGCCCTGGCCGCGGTCCCCGTCGCCTGGCTGAACGGGGCGCTGTCCCGCCTCAGCATGTTCGCCCCGGGTTGCCCTCCGTCAGGGTGAGCCGCCGTCGCGCCCGGTGCCGCCTTGACGGCGGCGAGCGTTGCGGCGTACGTGCGGCATCGCGTGGAGCTGTCGGCAGGGGCGGCCCGGGGAGGACGAGTCGCATGCCCGAACCACTCCGTATCGTCACCGTGGCCAAGGGGCCCGATGTCTCCTTCACCCTGAGCGGTCCGGGGGCCTCCGCCGACGTGGTGGTCCTCGATCTTCAGCTCTCGCGCCCTGCCCTGGCGCCGCGCCTCGACGGCGGCCCCGCCCACGAGGGGAGGGCGGGGCCGCCGCACATCAGGCCGGCCTGTCTCTGGTCCGGATCTTCGCGCTGGAGCGCTACGCCCAGGAGTCGAGCCACATGCGCTCGCTCCAGGAGTCGTAGGGGATCGTCGCACCCGTGTAGAGCGTGAAGAAGTAGATGAAGTTCCAGAGGACCAGCAGCGTGAGTGTGCCTGCGCCCACCGCGCCCCACAGACGGCGTCGCCGACCGGCTCCGGGCGGGCCGAGGAGGGCACCGGCCATCGCCGCCACGGCCAGGCACAAGTAGGGCACGAAGACGACCGCGTAGAAGGAGAAGATGGTGCGGTCCTGGTAGAGGAACCACGGCAGCCAGCCCGCCGCCACCGCGCACAGGATGGCGCCGGCGCGCCAGTCGCGTCGTAACGCCCATCGGTACAGCAGGTAGATCAAGGCGCAACAGGCCGACCACCACAGCATCGGGGTGCCCAGAGCGATGATCTCCCGCGCACAGCCGCCGGATGCCCCGCAGCCGTGCTGTCCGTAGGGTGTCGGCTCGAAGTAGAACGGTACGGGGCGACCGAGCACCGGCCAGCTCCAGGGATGTGACTGATACCGGTGGGGCGTCTCCAGCCCGATGTTGAACTGGTACACCTGGTGTTCGTAGTGCCACAGGCTGCGCAGGGGCGCGGGGATCCACGCCCATGTGCCGCCCCGGCCGTCCGCCCAGTGGCGGCCATACCCCTTGTCGGACAGGAACCATCCGGTCCATGTCGTCATATACGTCGCCAGAGCGACCGGGACGAGGGACGCCATGGACCAGCCGAGGTCCTTGCGCAGCACCGCGCGGTAGGGGTGCCGTGCTCCCGCGACGCGGCGTGATCCCACGTCCCACAGCAGGGTCATCACCGTGAAGCACAGCAGGAAATAAAGACCGTTCCATTTGGTCGCCGCAGCCAGCCCCAAGGAGACGCCGGCAGCCAACCGCCAAGGCCGCCGTCCCAGGCCACCCCGGTCGCCTGTTTGCTGATCGGGTCTTACGCTGCCTGTTTCGTCCCTGGGCAGCGCCCGGAGCAGCCGCGCCCGTGCCCGGTCCCGGTCGATCAACAGGAAGCCGAACGCGGACAGGACGAAGAACATGACAACGACGTCCAGCAGTGCGGTGCGGCTCATGACGTAGTGCAAGCCGTCCACGGCCATCAGCAAGCCGGCCAGACAGCCGAGGAACGTCGAGCGGAACAGACGCCGTCCGATACGGCACAGCATCAGCACGGACAGCGTGCCGAGGACAGCTGTCATGAAGCGCCACCCGAACGGATGGAGGCCGAACAACCACTCACCGATCGCGATGACGTACTTGCCGAGCGGCGGGTGGGCGACGAACGCCCCGGTGTCCGACAGGGGTATGACCTGTGGGTCGGCGAGGATCTGCGGGTCGGCCGTCCTGCGGTCCGGCCAGACACCTTCGTAACCGAGCTGGAGTTGAGCCCAGGCGTCCTTGGCGTAGTAGGTCTCGTCGAATATCAGACCGTGAGGCCGGCCGAGTCCCCGGAAGCGGATCACTCCGGCGAAGGCGGCAATCAGCAACGGCCCCAGCCAGCCAGTCGCCCTCGCCGCGCGGTGGGCGACATCCGCGGGACAGCCCAGAGCCTGCCACAGACGGGCCGGTGGCCGAGGGTAGGCCGGCGCCAGGCGTTCCTCCGTACCGGTACGCGGAAGCGCCACGTAACCGAAGCGGCGCAAACGGTCCGTCCAGGCCGAGGACTCACTCACCGCTGCCCGCTCGCTGCCGCTGGATGAACAGGTTCGAGAGTGCGGGGGATTGACTCGAAGTGCGCGGACTGAGCGACCTGTCCGGCTGCATCCCGGAAGGGGCGCTCGGGGACGGCGACGGCTCCCCTGCCACGGGCGTCGAGGGGCCGCCGCTCTGGGACTGGGACGGACGCGCGGGCTCCACCGGCCCGAACGGCTGACGTCCGAGCACGGCGAGCAGGACGCACGCAGCCATGGCCACGAGGCCGAGCCCGAGGCCGAAGAGGGCGACGCGGCGGGCCGGTATCCGCGGGCGGACGCGTTCCGAGGGCGGGAAGGCGGGCCGCAGGTCGATGACGTCGACGCTGCGGGCCTTGGCGTCGAGAGCGGCCCGCAACCGGTGTTCGAGCTGTTCATGCCTCAGGTGGGGAGCAGATCCACTCATCGCTCTGCCCCCAGGTGCCGGCCCAGGGCGTCCAACGCCCTGCTGGCCGTGGACTTGACCGCCCCACGGGACAGCCCGAGCGTCTCGGCGATCTGGGCCTCGGACAGATGCGACCAGTACCGCAGCACGAGTACCTCGCGCTGGCGCCTGGTGAGCCTGCGCAGTGCGTCGAGGACTTCGCGGTGCTCTTCCTGCGGCAGGATGAGCTCGTCGGGCGGCGGAACGTGGCCCTCTCGTTCGGGGACATGCGCGCGAGCGGTCCTGCGCCGACGCAGCAAGGAACGCGCGCCGTTCACCACGCTCGTCCTGATGTAGGCCACCGGGTCGTCCACGCCTTTCAGCCAGGCGCCGTACTTGCGGAAGAGCGAGGCGAACGCGTCCTGCACCAAGTCCTCGGCCGTGGGCAGATCATCGACCAGCAACAGTGCGAGCCTGACGAGTTCGAGCCGGCGGTCATGGTAGAGCTCATCGATTCCCGGCATGCGGTCCGCCGCGTACGTGTCAGGAGATCTGCCCGGGGAGGGCGGCGACAAGGCAGGGTCGGGCCGCTCCCGCCTCTGCGCCACGCTGCGCAGCAGCCGCACCCATCCGCTGCGCACCGTGCGCCTCTTCGTGGATGGCGGTGGGAAGGCGTACGTGACTGTCGTCATGGTTCTCCTGGACGTGACGGCCGAGGTCGGATGCGGGCGGCTTCCCACGGCACAGCCCTTGAGTGAAGGCGCCTCCACCCCGACAGACGTGTGGACCGCGCCCAGGTTGCAGGTGGCCCCAAAAGTCAGCGAGACGATCTGAGGTGATCTACGCCACTTCGGGTTCGTCTTTCGGCGGCGCCGACGTGGTGGGAGCCGTGATCTTCGGGTTCCGTGAAGTTGACCGAGATCATGCGCATCCAGTTTCCCGCGACCTTCTCTGACGCAAGGTCAGTACGCACTCGCGCTAGTGTTCGCGCGTGAGCCTTCATGTCGTCATAGGTTTTGGGCCTGCCGGTGCGGCCACTGCTCGGCTGCTGGCCGAAGAGGGTCATTCAGTGCGGGTCGTCACCAAGTCGGGCCGAAGCGCGGAACCCGGAATCGAGCACGTCGCATTGGACGCGACGGACAGCAAGCGACTGATCGACGCGGCGCAGGGCGCGGCGGCGATCCACAGCTGTGCCGCACCGCCCTACCATCGCTGGGCGAGTGAATGGCCGCCGCTGGCCTCGTCCCTGTGTGCGGCGGCCGAGGCGACCGGGGCCGTCCTGGTCATGCTGGGCAACCTCTACGGCTACGGTCCGGTGGACGGTCCCATGACCGAGGAGCTGCCGCTCGCGGCGACCGGCCCCAAAGGACGGGTGCGCGCCGCCGTTTGGGAGCAGGCGCAGAAACTGCATCAGCAGGGCCGTATCAAGGCGGTCGAGGTGCGGGCCTCGGACTTCTTCGGCCCCGGCGTGACCGACGGCGGTCACCTGGCCGCGCGGGTCATGCCACGACTGCTGCGTGGCAAGCCGGTCTCCACGCTCGGGGACCCGGACGCCCCGCACAGCTGGACCTATCTCCCCGATGTGGCCAAGGCCTTGGTCGAAGTCGCGGACGAGGAGCGGGCCTGGGGACGGGCCTGGCATGTCCCGACGGAGCCCGCGCTGTCCACCCGGGAAATGGTCGACCGCCTTGCCGCTCAGTCGGAAACGGGGCCGGTCGCGGTGCGCAGGCTTCCGCCTGCCGTGCTGGGTGTCGCGGCGGTTTTCTCTCCGATGATCCGTGAACTGAAGGAGGTCCGTTATCAGTTCGACCGACCATTCGTAGTTGACTCAAGCGATTACGAGGCCGAATTCGCCGTACGAGCCACCCCTGTCGATGAGCAGGTCAAGGCGACCGTGGACTGGTGGCGTGAGCGACTGGCCACCGCCGGATGACATCTGTGACAGCGAAAGATTCCATAGTGGATTCAGCGGGAGCACGGCGCGACGACGTCGCGATCGTTGGGATGGCCTGCCGGTTTCCGGGGGCACTGAATGTGAACCAGTACTGGCGGCTCCTGACGGCCCCGCAGACACAGTTCTCCACCGTCCCGGACTCGCGGTGGCGCACCGCCACCTTCCTCAGCGACAACTTACGTGACGCGAACTCGGCCTATACGGACACCATGGCGCTGCTGCCGGACGTGGGCCACTTCGACGCGGTGCACTACGGCATCCCACCGCGGCGGGCCAAGGCGATGGATCCTCAGCACCGGCTGCTGATCGACCTCGCCCGTGAGGCGATCCAGGACGCGGGGTGGGAGGCCGAGGGCTTCGACCGCGAGGAGACCTCGGTGATCACATCGCTCACCGAGAGCGGCTATCGCGAGATCAGCACCATGCAGATCCGGATGAGGCAGCTGGCCGGCGGTGAGTTCGGGGCTCGGGCAACCGACCCCCGGTGGCTGGAGACGGTCCGCGCCGTCGACGGGCTGCACGGCACATCCGTGGCCGGACTCCTGCTCAACATGGGGCCGAACACGATCAGCTCCGTCTTCGATCTGCACGGCGAGAGCTATGCACTGGACTCGGCGTGTTCCGGTGGACTCATGGCCGTCGCCAACGCCGTGTTCGCACTGCGTGCCGGCCGATGCCGTATCGCACTCGCGGGTGGCGCCCAACTGCTGCTCACCCCCGACCTGTTGGTGGGACTGTGCCGGATCGGCGCCATCTCGCGCAGCGGTAGGTGCCTGCCGTTCGGGGCGGAAGCCGACGGCTTCGTCCTGGGAGAGGGCGCCGGGGTCCTGGTGTTGCGTCCGCTGGCCGATGCGCTGGCAGCCGGCGACCGGGTCTATGCGGTGATCCGGGGTGTGGGAACGGCCAATGACGGGACCGTGCAGGGCGGTATGCATCCCCAGGCGGCAGGTCAGCTGCGAGCGTTGCGCCGGGCCTACCGTGACGCGGGCCTGACCCCGGACACAGTGGGCTACCTGGAGGCGCACGGCACCGGGACCACGGTAGGCGATCCTGTCGAGGTCGGTGTCCTGCGCGAACTGCGAGGCGAGCAGGGTGCACCCGCCTTCCTCGGTGCCGTGAAGGCGGTGCTCGGGCACTCGCTCAACGCCGCGGGGATGGCCGGACTCATCAAGACGGTCCTGGCCGTGCACCGGGGAGTGATACCGCCGCAGCCGGAGTTCGATCTGGCCGATCGTTCCGGGCTCGACGCCGCGCGGCTGACCGTCCCGACGACGCCGACCCGATGGCCGGGGTCCGGGCAGCCGCGCCGGGCGGGGGTGAGCGCCTTCGGCTTCGGCGGCACGGGTGTCCATGTGGTGGTGGAGGAATGCACCACGGCACCGGCCCGCCCGGCACCGGACGAGGGACCGCACCTCCTGGTCCTCAGCGCCCGCGACCGGGCCGGACTGGCCCGTTACGCCCGGGAGCTGGCGCACACCATCGCAGCCGACCAGCCGCCGCTGGCCGGGGTGGCGGACACCCTGGCTCGCCGGGCTCCCTTCACCGAACGCCTTGCCCTGGTGGCGGAGGACACCGCTGACGCCGCCACCAAGCTGGCCACGGCGGCCGACGCCCTGGCGGCGGGCCGTGGCGGAGATCTCGGACCGGGACAGGCGGTCGGCACGGTGCCCTCGGGTGAACAGCCGGAGGTCTCCGTGCCGGCGCCCGGGTCGCTGTCCGCCGAGGAACGCAAGGCCGCGTTGGCTCAGCTCGCGGTGCGCGCCGTCACCTCGGGGATTCGTCCGAAGCTTGAGCGAATACCCCCGTGCACCCTGCCGCCGAGTCCGCTCGCCCCGCGCCACCACTGGGTGGTGGACGAGTCGGCTCGCGAGCGCGGGGGCACCTCCGAGGCCCTTGAGGCAGTGGGGGAGGACCGGCCCGCCCTGCTGGACCCGCCCGAGGCGGCGCCCGCGAGGGCACGGGCCGGTGGCGCGTCCTCGGCGTCCATCGTGCTCGAAGAGGTGTCGCGGTCGGGCGTTTTCCCACTCGCCGACCTGAGCGAGCGGATGGCGCTGGTGACCGATCTCGGCTTCGACTCCCTGATGTTGCAGGAGCTGGAGGTCAACATCGGCAAGCGGATACCGGGCTTCCGCACCGAGGAGATGTTCTCGCCCGACCTCACCATCGAGCGGCTGATCGCGCTGGCCGATCCGCACCTCACGGAGCCGTCGGCCCCCGGAGAGCTCCTGCCCCAGGAGACCCGGGCAGACTGGGGCGCCGACACCATGTGCGTCGACGACTTCCCGGAAGTGCGGCAGTTCGAGGAGCGCTTGAGCTCGATCACCGACAGCGGTGCGGACATCCCGTACTTCCGGGTCCATCAGGGCAACATACGCGACACGACCGTGATCGGCGGCCGGGCGTACCTGTCCTTCGGCAGCTACAACTACCTGGGGCTCTCCGGCCATCCGGCGGTCAACGAGGCCGTGCACCAGGCGGTGGACCGTTACGGGACCTCGGTCTCCGCGAGCCGCGTGCTCTCCGGTGAACGGGACCTGACCGTCCGGCTGGAGCAGGCGCTCGCCGACTTCCTCGGGGTCGAGGACTGTCTGGCGCTGGTGAGCGGCCACGCCACCAATGTCACCGCGATTGGGCACCTCGTCGGCGCGGGGGACCTCGTCGTGCACGATGCGCTCGCCCACGACAGCATCCTTCAGGGCTGCGCCTTGTCCGGGGCGGCGCGACGCCCGTTCGCCCACAACGACATCGGCCGGCTGGAACACATGCTCCGGCTCAACCGGTCCCGGTTCAGACGGGTATTGATCGCCGTCGAGGGCGCCTACAGCATGGACGGCGATCTGGTCGACCTGCCCGCCGTGATCGAGCTGAAGAAGCGTTACGGTGCCTTGCTGATGGTCGATGAGGCGCACAGCATCGGCACTGTGGGGGAACGCGGCCGTGGCGTCGGCGAGTTCTTCGGCGTCGACCGGTCCGACGTGGATCTGTGGATGGGAACTCTGTCCAAGGCCTTTGCCAGCTGCGGCGGTTATCTCGGCGGCTCGGCCCGTATGGTGCGGTGGCTGCGTCACACGCTGCCCGGCTTCGTCTACAGCGTCGGCCTGACTCCGGCCAACGCGGCCGCGGCGCTGGCCGCCACCGAGCTGATCGTCGCGGAACCGCACAGGGTTCGCACTCTGCGGCGGAACGCCGGCCTGTTCCTCGGTCTGGCCGCCTCGGCCGGTCTGGTGACGGGCACCAGTGCCAACACCCCGATCGTGCCGTGTGTCATCGGCGACTCGGCGAGGACCCTGCGCGTTGCCGACCGGCTCTTCGACCGGGGTGTCATCGCCGACCCGATCTTCCACCCCGCTGTGGAGGAGGGGTTCGCGAGGCTGCGGTTCTTCGTCACCAGCGAACACAGTGAGGACGACATCCGACGGGCCGTGTCGATTCTGGCCGAGGAGGTGGCATCCGCCCGGGAGTGAGTGACTCGCGTCAGATCAGGGTGCGTTCGATCCGGCCGAGCATTGCGTTTTTTCCGGAGTCCGCGCCTTCTCCGGCTTTCTCGGCCAGGGGCATGTCCTGCCGTTGCTCGGTGCTGCCCACCCGTTGGGAGAGCAGATAGGCGATGATCTCCGCCTCCTGCTCCTGGACGTCGTCGTAGGTCGCGCGCAGGAGCATGTCACGCACGAGGTCGGGGTCGAGGTTGGGGAAGAGGAGGCGGGCGGTCGCCTCGTCCAGCCAACCTGCCCCGCGATGGCAGCAGATGATGTGGCCCAGCTCGTGCAAGATGATGTGCTCCTGATGCGTGCTGGTGGTGTTGGCGTCGTAGAAGATGAGGTCCTCGTCGCGTGCGGCGACCCACATACCGCACGGGTGGGACGCGGGCATCTGCATGGGGACCAACGTGATCGCACGGTTGCGGATCTCGCCGAGGTAGCGGCACAGTTCGGCGACATCGGCCACCTTCGGCAGATCGAGTTCAGCGATCCGCTGCGCGCCGGCCTTCCGGAGCTTCTTGAGCTGACTGCGGCGGTCCTGGTCCGTCGACCGGCCCTTTCTGGTGCCTCTCACTCCGGGTCCGCGGGGTCGGTCACGGGCGGGAGGCCCTGCATCTGCCGGTACTGGTCCATGATGGCTGTGATGGCCTGAAGGTTCTCCTTCTTCATTCCCGCCGCCCGCATCGCCACGGCGCGGACACCGGACTGCCGCAACGCCTCTATGGCGGCGACCTCGCTGAGAACCGACTCGGCGACCTTGTCGTCGAAGAAGTAGGCAACCGACACGCCGAAGAAGCGAGCCAGGGCGGCCAGTAGATCCGGTGACGGGTTGGCGCGTTTACCCGTCCGCAACTGCGACAAATACACACCCCCGACCCTGAGTTCGGGGTTGGCCCGCTTCAGTTCCTCCGCCACCTCGGCATTGGTCCAGTGCCTGCCCTTGGGACGAACCGTCTTGAAGAGGTCGTCCAGACGCACTGCCAGCAGGGGCCGGTCGTCAGTCTCGGACATCGTGAATCTCCCTCCCGTCACCTCCTCAGGCATTGCCCTCAGCTAACTGACAGCTTCGCAGATTAGCGGTCAGTTGACAATTGACCGAGTCTCCGCCAACGTTGGATCTCGCCGATAGCTGTCAGTTAACTTGGTCTACGGGGGTGGCCAAGTTGGTTGCCGGTGACGTCGGGCCGGCCCGGCCCTCGGGGGATGGACCGGGTCGGACCGGGCCGGGCGGGACACACTGCCCGGCCCGGCAAGAAGTAACGGGGGAACCACAGGGAGACGGGGGTGTCACGGGGGAAACCCGCCCGGCCTGACGGGGGATGCAGACCGGGCGGGAGCTCTCAACCCACGTTGCTGAGCTTACTGTAGGCGGATGCGACTTTGGTGAGCCAGGCGACCTCCGCGGTGAAGTTGTCCGTATCACGATCTTCGAAGTCGCCTGCGTCCTTGTTGTTGTCGGGGATGGTGCCGGTGCGCTTGGCGTGCAGGGCCTGTCTGATTCGTGCCGCTTCGGCGAACGCCTGCCGGGACTCCTCACTGGCAGCCGGGTCCGGTCCGCCGACGCCGTTGGTGGTGCGGTCGATGTAGGGGCGCAAGTCCCGCCATCCGTCCCGTATTTCGATGACCCGCCGGTGAAGGCGGTAGTTGAGGTCGGAGACCGAGGCCCCGGGCGGCTCCAGGACGATGTCCGGGGAGGACTCGTACAGGTCTCGCCAGAGTGGGTACAGGGCCCGGTACGACCGGTAACTCCTCGTCCAGTCCAGCAATTTGGCCGCCGAGGCCCCCCAGGAGGACATGGTCAGGCTGAGCGAGAGGGCGACGATGCCCACGGCGCTGAAGACGGAAGCGGCAACCTTCCAGACGCCGATGTCGATCCCGCACGCCGCGGTGAGGATATTGACCGTCCTGGCCACGCAGTAGAGGAAGAGGATCACCGCGGCGACGGAGAGCAGCCGCAGAGCCTGTCGCAGCGAGGCCTTGTCGGTCATACGGGCGTAGGGGCCGCACTGCTGGAAGATGGTGACGCACGGAACCGCCTGGGAGACGACGAAGACCAGGAGGTACGCGAGGATCAGCGGCCGGCCACTGCCGGTCTCGAAGTCCGAAGCCGGCCGGCCGGGGCCGTCGGCCATGAAGAAGAGCGCCGTCAGAAGGGCGTTGAGGGCGATGCCGGTGATCAGCCAGTAGCGGGTCTTCCGTACCGCCTCCTCGTCGGCGGTCGCCCAGCGCAGCAGAATGATTTGAGCGCTGACGCAGAAGGCGACCGCCGACAGGTGCATCACCAGGATGGCGAGGTTGCCGACGCCCAGGAAGCTCCTGCCTCCCATGGCGACGGCACCCATCGTGAAGGTGAGGCACTGGAGCAGCAGAGTGATCACCAGTGAGCGGTAGGCGTTGTCCCTCCAATTGCGCCTTACTTGGCTCAGCCGGTAGACGAGCGCGGCATAGGACGCGAGTGCCGCAATGACGAAGCAGAGGGTTCTAGTGGTGTTCACGGCCTGATTCCCTGCAGGCGCCGCGCACGCGGCGGACGGTTCAGTCGGTGTTGTCGCCCAAGGGAACTACGAGTCCGATGCTTTCCGCCGCCACGGCGATGGCGAAGTCGAAGAACGCGGACTCGTCCCGGACACTGTCGTGGGTACGGCTGAAGACCTGGAACACCAGGAGCCCGATCAGATTGCTCCACAGCACGATGCCGCGTTCGATGATGTCCGAGAATGGAGCTTCGGGAACGCCGCCGAAGAGCTCCACGGCCTCCGGAAGGAGCAGCGGCGGCCCGGACGCCACCCGCCGGGGCGGGGTGAGTTCACCGGCTTCCAGAGCCGAACGAACAATGCCGGCCAGGACGGCGGGGGTGCGGGAGGCGGGCGGGACCGTGTCCTGCGGGGCGTGGTAGTCCGGAACGGGTGAGCCGTAGATCAGCGTGAATTCGGCGGGGTTGTCGAAGGACCACTGCCGCAGCGCACGGGTCACCGCCAGGAGCCGAGCGCCGGCCGACGCATTGGCGTCCGTGGCGGCCTGATCGGCCTGCTCCATCGCGGTGCCGGACGCGTTGTAGGCGTCGATGACCAGCGCGGTCAGCAGGTCGTCCCGATGCGGGAAGACGGCTTCTACGTCGGTGAGAGCCAGGCCGCTGTCGCGGGCTACGGTGTCCAGGGACAGCCCTCCGGCGCCGAGCTTCACCAGCAGTTGGCGCGCGGTGGCCTTGATGACCGCCGGGAGCCTGACGTTGTCGTCGGCTGAGTTTGTTGCGGAAACCTCCATGGTTGAACCGTACCTGCCAGTCACAACGGCCATAAGCGCAGTCACCCCAGCCCCTCGGGCATACGCTGTGATCCGGCCACACCCGTGGTGAGCGGGTCGATCGAGCGGCGCCCGACCGGCAGAAGTCCGGTCGGATGCCCGGTGAGCGGCACATCTCCGGTGGCCCAGGGCTCCCGCGTATTCCGGCTCGGGCTGAACCCGGCGTCTCTGGGCCTCAAGACCTTACGACTGGCCTTGATCGACCCGCACACCGACGTAGGACCGACTGACGCGACACCACCACTCGATGGGGCGCGCCGGGGCTGCGTTCAGCGGGGCGGGGCGGTCGTTCCCCGGACGACGAGGTGGGGGGCGATGACGTGTTCCCCGGCGGGGATCTCGTCGCCTTCCAGGCGTGCGATGGTCCGGCCGACGGCGAGTGAGGCGAGGAGAGTGATGTCCTGTCCGACGGTGGTCAGGTCGATATGGGCCAGGCGGGCCAGGTGGCTGTCGTCGAAGCCGACGACGGAGATGTCGTCGGGGACCGCGATGCCGGAGCGGAGGAAGACGTCGAGGACACCGGTCGCGCAGCGGTCGTTGAAGGCCAGTACGGCGGTGGGGCGCGGGCGGGCCTCCGCAAGCTTCCGGGCGGCTTCGGCGCCTTCCTCCTCGGTCAGCCCGCCGGGGAGGATGCGGATGTGTTCGCCGAGGCCGTGGCGGTTCATGGCGGTGCGGTAGCCGCGGCGCCGGTCGGCCGCGCCCGGTGCCCGGCCGCCGTCGATGTGGGCGATGTCGCGGTGGCCCAGTGCGACGAGGTGGTCCACCGCCTGGCGGGCTCCCTTGTCGTCGGCGGTGCGTACGACCTCCAGGCCGGGGACGGCCGTTCGCAGCCGACGGGCCACGGAGACAACCGGCAGCTGCCCGGCGAGTTCCGCCAGCCCTGCCTCGGGGGCCTGCGGGCCGAGCAGGATCAGCGCCTCGCAGCGGTCGGCGAGCAGCGTCTCCACGGCGCGCTGCTCCCCGCGCCCGGCGGTCACGGCGCTCAGCGCGATCTGGTACCCGGTCGGCTCGGCCGCCGCGTAGATGCCCTCGACCAGATCCGTGTGGAACGGATGCTGGAGGCCGAACTGCACCCCGAGCAGCCGCGAACGGTGGCTGCGCAGCAGCCTCGCCCTGGCGTCCGGGCGGTAACCGATCTCACGCGCGGCCTCCTGGACGCGCTCGCGGGTGGTCGCGCCGGCGCCCTTCGCGCCGCGCATCACGATGGAGACCAGCGCCGTGGACACCCCGGCCCGTGCCGCCACGTCGGCGAGCGTCGGCCGCTTTCCGTCGGGGACCGCCGGGGGCGTCGGCACTCTGTCCTCCCTGTTCGGGGATTGTGTCCTGAGCACCGATTGTAAAACGTTCTAGTCTCGCGTGGTGACGGGGGAGCGGTGCCCGTGGCCGGCGAGGCCACCGGAGGGATGGGCATCGCCGCCCGACGCACATGCTCACCGGCCTCGCCGAGCGGGCCGAGAGCGCGGGGCCGTCTGCACTCCGGTTCACACTGGCGGGCCTCAACACGTCCATCGACCATTCGGCATGCAGGCGAACCGGCAAGCCAGGAGATCCCCTTGCCGTCACCCGCGCTTGGCGGACCTCGGCCACGAGGGCACTGTCACGGCAGAGGCGTGGCCTCCGGCGACAGCGGCCCGCTCCGATGACGACGTACGGCTTGCGGCCCTCGCAGCCCCGCCCCGGGCGGCCCGCGGGGCAGGGGCGATCGGTTCGGCCGCGCCACGACGGGGATCGCGTGGGAGGCAGTCGTGGCCGAGGGGTGGATTTCGTCGGGGTGGAGGCCCAGGATGCGTCTGCCTCTGTAGGCCTGAGCGCGGGGCCTCGTCGAGCTGCCGCGTGGGCGAGCCGCGGCGCCACTCCGGGCAGGGACGTATGCGCTCAGCGCGATGAGGCCGGCTCCACGGCCGGGGGGCTTACCCGGAGGTCACCCACCCGGACCGTGCCACCCGTGGTGATCGAACCGATCGCGGCGAGTGCGATGCCCAGCGCGGCCCGCGCGTCCTCGCCGGTCACCGACGGGGTGCGCTTGTCGCGGACGCTGTCGGTGAATTCGGCCAGCTCGGCAACGTAGGCGGCGTGGAAGAGGTCCTGGTCGTACGTGACGCATTCGGCGGCGGCGCCGGCCGGGCCGTATGCCGTGAGATGGGTGCGGCGGAGGTCGCCCATGGTGAGCATGCCGTTCGAGCCCTTGACCTCGCCGCGGACGTCATATCCGTACACCGCCTGGAAGTTGGCCTCCGCGGTGGCGATGGCGCCGTTGTCGAATCGGATCGTCACCACGGCGGTGTCGAGCAGCCCCTGGTCCTTGAAGTCGGGCCGGACCAGGGCGTCGGCCATCGCGAACACCTCGACGGGCTCGGCTCCCGGGTTGAGGTAGCGCAGGGCGTCGAAGTCGTGGATGAGCGTCTCCAAGAAGATCGTCCAAGGCGGGATGCGCGACGGGTCGTGCAGCTTGGGGTCCCGGGTGAGGGAACGCAGCAGCTGGGGGGTGCCGATGTCACCGGCGGTGATCTTCTCGTGGGCGGCGTGGAAGCCCGCGTCGAAGCGGCGGTTGAAGCCCACCTGAAGGGCCACGCCCGCCTCATGCGCGGCGGCGATGACGCGGTCGGCCTCGTCCAGGGTGACGGCCATCGGCTTCTCGCAGAAGACCCCCTTGCCCGCGCGTGCCGCCGCCTCGACCAGTCCGGCGTGGGTGCGGGCCGGCGTGACGATCACGACCGCCTCGATCTCCGGGTCGGCGAGCAGGTCACCGATCTCGGTGTACACCTTGGGGCAGTCGAGACGCGCGGCCAGTGCCTGGGCGGCGCCGGGTGCGGGGTCGGCGATGGCGGCCAGCCGCACGCCGGGCAGGCGGTGGGCGAGGGTCTCGGCGTGGAAGGAACCCATGCGTCCGGCGCCGATGAGGCCGACCGCGAGGGACTGGGGGGAGGTCATGGCACGTGCTCCGTTTGCTGCGTCGTGGCTTTGGTGGTGGCGGTTGCCGTTGTGTGTGGAGGTGAGGCGGACGGATGTCCCGCGGCGCTCCTGCTCAGAGGGTGAAGGCGGCGCGGAAGCGCTCCAGCGCGGACTCGCTGTCGTCGGAGGCCCACGCCTCCATGGCGACGGTGCCCTCGTAGCCGATGTCGGCCAGCGTCCGGGCGACGGCCGGGTAGTTGATCTCTCCCGTGCCCGGCTCGCAGCGGCCCGGTACGTCCGCCACCTGGATCTCGCCGATGAGTCCCGCGCCGTGGGCACCGCGGACCAGCTCGATCAGGTTCCCCTCGCCGATCTGGGCGTGGTACAGGTCCAGGTTCATGCGCAGCCCCGGCCGGTTCACGGCGGCGACCAGTGCGAGGGTGTCGGCGGCCTTGGCGAAGGGTACGCCGGGGTGGTCGACCGCGGTGTTGAGGTTCTCCAGGGTGAAGGTGACGCCGGCGTTCTCGCCGAGTTCGGAGATCCGGGCGAGGGTGCGCTGTGCGGCCATCCACATCGCGCCGGTGGGTTCCCCGTGCACCGGCACCACGGGCAGTCCCTGGCCGTCCAGCCCGGTTCCGTGGAGGTTCAGCCGGGTGCAGCCCAGGTGCTCGGCGGCCTTGAGTGACTCCTCGGCCGTGCGCAGCAGCTCGGCGGCGCCGTCCTCGTCGGTGAGGCTGCCGCTCACATACCCCGTCATGGAGACGAACTCGGCCCCACTCTGTGCGAGGGCGTCGAGGTCGTGCTTCGTCCAGTCCCAGATCTCGACCTGGAAGCCGGCCGCGTGGAGGCGCCGGGCGCGCTCCTCGATCGGCAGGTTGCGGAACACCATCTCCGCGCAGACCGCCAGTGCGTACATCGCGGCTCTCCTCTCTCTCCGGACATCCGGAGACTAGAACGTTCTATGAATCTCTGAGCAGTACGCCAGCCGCCGCAGGGCTCTGTCAAGGATTCGGTGACTGCGAGGGCTGTAACGTTCCAGTCGCCTTGGGTGCCGCACGCGGCGGGGCCGGGCTGCTACGCCTGGCGTCATCGGCCGACCTCGGCCCGCACGGTGCGGCACCCTGGCTGACCGGGACGTCCGTCGGTTCCGCCCCGATCGCGCTGACCGCGGTGCAGTGCACCTTGGCCTTGCTGCCCCGTCGGACACGATCGCCACTTTCGCCACGAAGGGGACCCGGTACCGAGCCTGACCCATACAGGCTGAGCCGGCGGTGACCACACCGCCGGCCTCCGGCCCCGGCGAGTGTGACCACCTCGTCGATGGACTTCTCCTGCGAGAGCTTGGCAGTGACCGTCGACTTCACCGACGGCATGTCGGTGCCGTTGACGTAGAGGATCTCGGTCTTGCCGGAGAAGGTCTTCTTCACGCCCGCGCAGCGTTGTTCGAGGGCGACGTTGCCCTGTTCCTGGATGACACAGACGGAGTGCTTGGCGCCGACCTCGTTCAGCTTCTTGCCGAATGCCTCGCCTGCCACGTTCTCGTCCTGGCCGAAGTACTCCAGTAGACCGAGCTTCTTCCAGTCGCTCAGCCCGGCATTGAGGCCGACAACGGGGATGCCGGCCTGCTCCGCCTTGGCCACGACGTCCTTCATGGCGTCCGGCTTGGCCAGGGTGGCGGCGATGCCGTCGACCTTCTGATCGATCGCGTTCTGCAGCAGGTTGGCCTGGTTGCCCGCATTCGGGTCGGACGAGTAGACCAGTTTGATGTTGTCCTTGGCCGCGGCGGCCTCGGCGCCCTTGCGGACGGTGTCCCAGAAGGTGTCACCGGGCGCCTGGTGAGTGACCAGAGCCACGGTCATCCGGGGCGTGGTCGCCTTGCCCGCCGAGACGCCCGCGGCGCTGTCCTCGGATTTCTTGCCCCCCGAGCTGCTGGAGCAACCCGTGGCGAACAGGGCGCCGGCGAGAACGGTGGCAGTCAGGGTGGCGACTCTGTGGTGTCTGTGCATGTCCCTTGCACCTCGCTGTGCTGATCAGAGTGGGAATCGGGTTCCGGCCTTGACGAAGGCATCCCCGCCCGGCCTGGAGAGGCGGGCGAGCGGTTTGGAGGCGCCGTGTGCGGCGAAGAGGTGTCGTCTGCGGCAGCCAAGGGGGCTGTGCAGCTCGGCAGGAACTAGAACGTACTACTAGTACGTTCTAGCCGTCCGCACTGTTGAGTGCCTCGCTGGTGATGTCAATGGGTTTGTCAGGACGTTTCGACAACATGTCCGGGGGCTTGCCTGAAGCGATCGCCGTAGGACCGCGTGACTCACGACGAGCGGTGCCAGGAGCGCGCCTGCCGTCGAGAAGGACGTGGTGATCGCGAAGACGGCGCCGATCTAGCCGGTGGACACCCCCGCCCCGTAACCGGCCTGGGCCGGGTGCGCTCCGAGGTAGAACACGGTCGGGGTCACCGAGCCGAACAGCGGCATCGCGACGAGCATGCCGCGCAGCACCAAGTGAGCCGCACCAGGGTGATCGTCTCGCCCATCCGCGCACTGTATCCAAGGCAACGTTGTGGCGCTTCATGCGTCCGGGGCCACGCCCTTCAATACCCCAACTTCCACAGCGTTTGCGCTCAGTTGAGCCGGTGGGCTCGAGAAGGGCTCCGCCATAAGCCCGATCACGGCACCTACATGCTCACAGCCTCGTGGATCCACCAAGATCAGCACCAACCACCAGCGCCATTGACGCACCCGACCGAGGCTCAACTACGCGGCATTGGCCCTCAACGGGGGTATCTGACGGGCCCGAATCCGGTGGATCGCAGCGAGCAAGGCTCGAAGATTCACTTGATCATGGAGCGGACCGTACTGCCCATCTCCATCGGCATCTCCGGCGCCAACCTCCACGACAGCCAGGCCCTCGAGCCGCTCGTGCGCGGCATCCCGCCGATCCGCTCCCGCCGCGGACCCCGCCGACGCAGGTCGGGCAAGCTGCACGCCGACAAGGGCTACGACTACGACCACCTGCGTCGATGGTTACGCCAGCGGGGCATCCGGCACCGCATCGCCCGCAAGGGCATCGAATCCGAAAAGCGGCTAGGTGTTCTGGCCACAGAGGTTGGTGACAGAGCACGAGCGGTACGGCCGTTGTTGTTACGAAGGCACACCGCGGGCACATGGCACATCGTGCGTTACTCGAGACCGGCTGACCGGTTCACTTGCTGTGCCGGGCGGGGGCGAGCGAGGCCAGTCCTGTGTCGATGAGTTGGGCTGCGCGTCGGACGTCGGCGCTGACCATGTCGTGCAGCTGCTCGGGGGTCTGGACGCGGTTCAGGTGCCTGCGTAGTGCCTGAAACTGGATGGGCCACAGGGCGAGTAGGGCGGTTGCGGCGATCTGTGGTTCGGGGTCGTCCGGGCTCATCTCATTGCGCTGAGCCAGGACTTCGGCGGCTACGGCGACCTGCTGATCACCCATGTCGCGCTGATAGGCCCGCAGGGACGGGGTGGATCTGATCAGCATGCCGAAGCGCAGAAGCATGTGCTTTGCCTGGGCCAGGTCGTCCTGTTCGGTCAGCCAGGATGTGATGCCCGCCAGCTCGTCGGACAAGATCTTCAGCACGGCCTCGACCGGCGACAGATCTGGATCGGCCAGCGTGGTCCGCAGGGAGTCCAACGTGGCCTCGCCCAGGTCCAGGACGAGGGACTCCTTGGTGGGGAAGTAGTTGAACACGGTCTTCTCCGACACCCCGCAGGCTTCGGCAATCTCGGAGACACGCACGGCGTCAAAGCCCCGTTCCATGAACATCTCGGTGGCCGTGTCCGACAGCTGCCGTCGCAATAGCCGCTTCTTGCGCTCCCGTAGTCCCTCGGCGGCGGGTTCCGCGTCGCGACGGCGCAAGGCCGTCCAGTCCACAGTGCGCATGCTCATGGGTAAACCTTAGTCCAGTCGCAATAAATTTTCTGTTGCTGTAAGTTTTCATTGACTGTAAGTATGTGCTGCGCTTGACGCCCATGCCCGAGGAGCCCGCCATGAGCACCATCCACATCGTCCGCGACTACCCTCACCCGCCGCAGAAGGTCTGGCGCGCGGTCACCGATCCAGAGCTGATCCCGCTATGGACGGCCACCGGCGCCGGCGCACGCCCGGAGGGCTTCACGGCCACGGCCGGCACGACGTTCAAGTTCATCGCGAAGCCGAAGCCGGGGTGGAGCGGCGTCGTGCTGTGCGAGGTGCTGGAGGCACGTGAGCCCTCGCTCCTGCGCTACTCCTGGCAGGACGAGGGCGGCGGCGAGGTGACGGAGGTCACCTACCAACTCGCACCGTACGGCGGCGGGACACGCTTCACCTACCACCACACCGGCTTCACCGGCGCCGGAGGATTCTTCATGGCCAAAATCCTTGGCACCGTCCGCACCAAGATGCTCACCAAGGGCCTGCCCGCCGTGCTGGACGACCTCGACGGCGACGGCACCCTGCGCCCGGATAGCACCTTGCGCCCCAAGCGGCACTAAGGGCTGTAACAGGAACCCACTGAAGAGCGGGCACTTCCGCACCTCACCGTTCGCGGCGCCCACACCGAGGCCGGTGGCGCGGGACATCACCCGTGCTACCGGCCATCGTCATCCTCGAAGCCAGAAAGAACCGGATGGTCCACCGCAACGCACCACTGACCGAGACGAACCGCCTGCGCCTGGCCCAGTGTGTGGTCGACGATCAATGGCCACTCCGTCGTGCAGCTGAACGCTTCCAGGTTTCGCCCACCACGGCGAAGCGGTGGGCAGACCGATACCGGGAGACCGGCTCTGCTGGAATGACAGATCGCTCCAGCCGCCCGCACCTCAGCCCGCGTCGCACGCCAACCCGCGCTGAGCGGCGCATCATCAAAGTCCGCCTTCTGCGCCGCTGGGGCCCAGCCCGCATCGCCTATCTGCTCGCTCTCAATCCCTCCACTGTGCACAGAGTGCTCAGCCGATACGGATTCGCCATGCTGTCGCACCTCGACCGCACCATCGGGCGTGTCATCCGGCGCTACGAGACGCCGCACCGAGTGAGGTGGTGCATGTCGACATCAAGAAACTCGGCAACGTCCCCAATGGCGGCGGCCATCAGGTGCTGGGCCGTCAGGCCGGAATCACTGTCCAGCACGTCCTCACCGACAACGGCTCCTGCTACCGCTCACGCACGTGGGCCAACACACTGGCCGAGACAGGGATCGCCCACAAACGCACCCGCCCCTACCGGCCACAGACCAACGGGAAAGTGGAACGCTTCAACCGCACCCTCCTCGACGAATGGGCCTACGCCAGGCCCTACCGCAGTGAGCAGGAATGCCGCGATGCGTTCCCCATCTGGCTGCACAACTACAACCACCACCGGAGACAGACGCTGAAAGGGCTACCACCCGCCGGCCCCGTCCCCAATCGATGTACGCCGAGAAGGGCGCCTGGCGGGCATCTGCCCTGGTCAGGCGCCCTTTTTCTGCGTCTAGAAGAAGCCCAGCTTCTTCGGTGAGTACGACACCAGAAGATTCTTCGTCTGCTGGTAGTGCTCCAGCATCATCTTGTGGGTCTCGCGGCCGATGCCCGATCCCTTGTATCCGCCGAACGCCGCGTGCGCCGGGTACGCGTGGTAGCAGTTCGTCCAGACTCGGCCCGCCTGGATGGCACGGCCCGCGCGGTACGCGGTGTTGATGTCCCGCGTCCACACTCCGGCCCCGAGCCCGTACAGCGTGTCGTTGGCGATCTTGATCGCGTCGTCGAAGTCGTCGAACGACGTCACCGACACCACCGGGCCGAAGATCTCCTCCTGGAAGATCCGCATGCGGTTGTCGCCCTCGAAGATCGTCGGCTGGACGTAGTAGCCGCCCTTCAACTCGCCGTCGTGCTCGATGCGTTCCCCGCCCGTCAGGATCCTCGCGCCCTCCTGCCTGCCGATGTCCAGGTAGGAGAGGATCTTCTCCAGCTGGTCGTTCGACGCCTGGGCGCCGATCATCGTGTCCGTGTCCAGCGGGTGGCCGGTCCTGATCTGTTCCGTGCGGGCGACGGCCGCCTCCATGAAGTCGGCATAGTGGCCGCGCTGCACGAGCGCACGCGACGGACACGTGCACACCTCGCCCTGGTTGAGGGCGAACATCGTGAAGCCTTCCAGTGCCTTGTCGCGGAAGTCGTCGTTCGCCGACCAGACGTCGTCGAAGAAGATGTTCGGGGACTTGCCGCCGAGTTCGAGCGTCACGGGGGTGATGTTCTCGGAGGCGTACTGCATGATCAGCCGCCCCGTCGTGGTCTCACCGGTGAACGCCACCTTCGCGACCCGCGGGCTGGAGGCCAGGGGCTTGCCCGCCTCCACGCCGAACCCGTTGACGATGTTCACTACGCCCGGCGGCAGCAGGTCGGCGACCAGGCTCAGCCAGTAGTGGATGGACGCCGGGGTCTGCTCGGCCGGCTTGAGGACGACCGCGTTGCCCGCCGCGAGGGCCGGTGCGAGCTTCCACGTGGCCATCAGGATGGGGAAGTTCCACGGGATGATCTGCGCGACCACGCCGAGCGGCTCATGGAAGTGGTACGCCACCGTGTCGTCGTCGACCTCGCCGAGCGAACCCTCCTGCGCGCGGATCGCGCCCGCGAAATAGCGGAAGTGGTCGATGGCGAGCGGGATGTCCGCGGCCAGGGTCTCCCGGACGGGCTTGCCGTTCTCCCAGCTCTCGGCCACCGCCAGCTGCTCCAGGTTGGCCTCCATCCGATCGGCGATCTTCCGGAGGATGTCGGAGCGCTCGGTCATCGACATACGGCCCCAGGCGGGCGCGGCGGCGTGCGCCGCGTCCAGCGCCCGCTCCACGTCCTCGGCGGTGCCCCGCGCGATCTCCGTGAACGGCTGCCCGTTCACCGGAGACGGATTCTCGAAGTACTGGCCGCCGATCGGCGGTACGTACTCACCGCCGATGAAGTGGTCGTAGCGCGCCTGGTAGGAGACGATCGCGCCCTCGGTGCCGGGCGCTGCGTAACGGGTCATGCGGGTCTGCCTCCCGGGAAAGCGCTGCCCGCCGTTGGGCAGCTCTCGGCGCGAGGCTAGGAACGCGGACGTTGCGAGTACGTTGCGGCGCGGGCTGTGGCGGAGGGACAACACGGTGGCCCCTTTGCCAGGCTGCACCAGGAGTCCCGCCACGTCGCGCCCTGCGTCAGCGGGGTGCCTTACGCCCCCACCCCGTCGGTGCCGCGAACTCCGATTCCAGCTCGTCAAGACGCGCCCTCACGGCCGCTGTCGGCCGCACTGCCGCAAGCGCGCGCCAGACCTCCAGGTCGTCCTCACCCCACGGTGAGCGCGCCCAGTCGGCCAGCAGATCGGGGTCGCGGCGGGCGATGAGCGCCGTCCGCAAGCCGTCGGCGAGCCTGCGCCGCAACCGGGCCACCGCAGGTGCCTGGGAACCCGGAAGCAGCGGCCCCGGGTACGCCGCCGCGGCCGCCGCTACCGCCCCCGAGGCCAACCGGCGCTCCACGGCCGCCACATCGGACTCGACCGCGGCTGTCAGCCGGTAAGGGCGGGAGGCCAGCAGCCCCGGGCCGAGGAGCCGCCTCAGTCGCGCCAGCTCTGCCCGAAGCGTCACCGGCGTCACCGACTCGTCCTCATACAGCGCGCACAGCAGTTCGTCCCCCGTCAGGCCCTCCGGGTGTCGGGCCAGCAACACCAGGATCTCGCTGTGCCGGCGGCTGAGCCTGATCGTGCGGCCGCCGGCGAGGAGATGCGCCTCGTCGCGGCCCAGTGCCGTCACCTCCAGCGTGTCCGCCGCTGCTTCGGTCGGTGACAGCAGTGCCAGATGGGACTCGGCAGCGCGTGCCACGGCCTGGACGAATCCGAGGCTGTGTGGATGCGCGAGCCCGTTCCCGCCGGTGATGTCCAGTGCCCCGAGCACCCGTCCGGTCCGCGGATCGTGCACCGGCGCCGCCGCACACGTCCACGGCTGGACCCGCCGGATGAAGTGCTCTGCCGCGAACACCTGCACCGGCCGGTCCACGGCGACGGCCGTCCCCGGCGCGTTCGTCCCCACCGCCGACTCCGCCCAGCGCGCACCTGGCACGAAGTTCATCCGGTCCGCCCGCCGCCGGGTCGCGGGATGCCCCTCGACCCACAGCAGCCTGCCCTGCGAATCGCACACCGCCAGCAGATGCTCGCCGTCCGCCGCAAAGGGACCCATCAGCTCGCGGACCAACGGCATCACCCGGGCCAGAGGGTGCTCCGCCCGGTACGAGCCGAGGTCGCCATCCGTCAGTTCCACGCAGGCCGTGCCGTCCGGCCCGACACCCGCGCGTGCCGAACGCCGCCACGAATCGGCCACCACGGAACGCACCCGCCGGGGCACCGTGCCCGCCGCCGTGAACGTCTCGTGAGCGCGGCGCAGCTCACGCACCCGTTCGACGGGATCGGCCCCCGGCTCCAGGGCCAACCACGGATCGGTCACTGCGGCCTCCCGGGACGGCGATGCGGACGGGAACATCGTCACTCTCCGGATGCGCACCGACAACCGTTTCGACCGTCATCGACCCGAACGAGACCGTGACGGATCCCGCCCCCGGACCTACGGGCCTGGAGCCTCGGCCGGCCGGTCCCGCGCCCCCAGCTGCGCCAGGCCGTCGCCCTCGTCAGGTCAGGCGGCGTTGACCAGTCTTATGTAGCGTGCCCAGTCCCAGTTGGGCCCCGGATCGGTGTGGTCGGTGCCCGGTACCTCGTAGTGCCCGATGATGTGTGCCCGGTCCTTCGGGATGCCGTACCTGGTGCAGATCGCCGCCGTGAGTTTGGCCGATCCCTCGTACAGGGCGTCCGTGAAGTACGCGGGCCGGTCCACCCACCCTTCGTGCTCGATGCCGATGCTGCGGGTGTTGTAGTCCCAGTTGCCCGCATGCCAGGCGATGTCGTGCTCGCGGACGCACTGTGCGATGTGCCCGTCGGTGGACCGCACGACGTAGTGCGCGGACACGTTCTTCCGCGGGTTCTGGAAGATGCCCAGGGTGCTCGTGTAGTTCGCCTGCGTCACGTGGATGACGACGAAGTCGAGCGGGTAGCTGAGGGGCCGGTAGGAGGGCGTGTAGTTGGCAGAGTCCGCCGACAGCCAGTCCGCGGACGAGTAGTCGACGGTCCGGGGCCGGGCCGCGGCCGGTGCCGTGGGGAGCAGTACGTAAGGAACCGCGGCGAGGGCCGCCCCCTTCAGTAACTGCCGCCGGCTCGTGAGGGGCCTTGCTCGTTCAGATTCAGATTGTTCCGGTCGGGATAGTTCTGATTCGGCTTCTTCCATGCCGAGAGTACCTTTCGTTCGTGAACTTCTGAGATGTAACGATCGTGTCCGTCCTGTACTCAACGCCTCAACGCGGCCGCCGTTTCGCACAACTGGGCGTGGATTCCCCGGTGCGTCTCGCGTCCGGGAGCCATTCCTCGCGGGGTTGTGCCACACACGTGTAGTTGGTGTCGCAGACGTTCGCCGGAGCGACTCGACCGTCTGGGTGGCGAACCCTCCAACGGGCGGGCCGAACCCGTTGAGATGATGTGGGTGTCGGACTTGGAACGGGACCTCGCGCCGGCCGATCGCCTCGCGCCGAAGGCGCAGAGCAGTCTCCCCCGCCATGTGAACCCCCCGATTCGACTCATGCGCAGCCACTGACCGCCGACTGCGCCCCGCGTGAATCACGGTACGGCGCTGGGCGGTTGGGCAGGAAGGACGCGATGTCTTCGGTGGACAACGACGGGACTGTGGATAACTCCGTCACCCGTCCGGGGGGGCCCAGGGCAAGGGGCCAAGAGGGGCGGAGGCGACTGGAGCGAGGGCGGCCGGAAGGACGGTGGCCGGAGCGACAGTGGCCGGAGGTCGGCCCGCTATATCCGCGCTGCCACCGCCGCGGGATCGTCGAGCACCGCCCGCACCACCGAGTGCGCGGCACCCAGCAGCGGTCCCTCGGAGCCCAGCCGCGAGACGGCCACAGCACAGGCAGGTCCGGCCGTCCGCCGTGCCAACTCCCGCTCCAGCGAGGGAAGGAGCCACGGCGCGAGCGCGGCCAGCGCTCCGCCGAGCACGACCGCCTCCGGGTCCAGGAGATTGACCGCCCCGGTCAGCGCGATGCCGAGCGCGGTCCCGGCACCGCGCAGCGCCCGGCGTACATCCTTGTCGCCCTGCGCGGCACGCTCGGCCAGCAGCTCGACGCGGTCCTCGCCCGGCGTCAGCCCGGCCGCACGCAGCACCGCCTCTTCACCGGCGTACTGCTCCAGACAGCCACGCCCGCCGCAGGCGCACTCCGGCCCCTCCGGGCGCACGGGCACATGCCCCAGCTCGCCCGCGAAGCCGCGCGTCCCGCGCAGCAACCGCCCGTCCACGACCACAGCGCCACCGATGCCGATCTCCGCGGAGACGTGCAGGAAGTCGTGCGGCGTGTCGTCACCGAGCCAGAGTTCTGCGAGCGAACCGAAGTTGGCCTCGTTGTCCACGGTCAGCGGCATTTCCGTGGGCAGGAGTGCACCGAGGTCGAGGTCGTGCCAGTCGAGGTTGGGGGCGCGGACCACCGTCCGGGCGTCGCGTGCGACCAGACCGGGCACCGCGACCGCGACCCCCGCCGGCCACAGCCCTTCCCCCTCCGCGTCGGCAACGACCTGGCGTATCAGGTCGGTCAGTTCGCCGAGCACCGGCTGAGGCGGGCGGCCGCGGTTCGTGCCGTGCCGTACCGCCCGCGCCCGTACGACACCGCGCAGATCGACCGCGCACACCGCGAGATGGTCGACGCCCACCTCGGCACCGATCCCGGCCGGTCCGTGTCCGCTGACGGCCAGCGCGGACCCCGGGCGGCCCACCCGGCCAGGCCGCTCCGGCCCCAGCTCCTCCAGCAGTCCGGACCGGATCAGCTCGTCGACCAGCGTGGAGATCGCCGCCCGGGTCAGCCCGATCCGAGAGGCCACCGCGGCACGCGACAGCGGCCCCTCGGCGCTCACGGTGTGCATGACCCGCGCCAGATTGCGGCGGCGCATGCCCTGCTGGGTGTCCGGCAGCCGACGGCCGGGGCTGGACGGATGGGCTTCGTGCAGCGGTGTGGTCATGCCTCCCTCGGATCTTGTCAGCGCCGGTGCGGCTCCCGCTCCAGGAGCGGCGCCGCGTCGGAGAGTACCCCGGCAATTCTGGCCAGCGTCGCCTCGTCCCGCTCCACGGCCTCCAGCACCGGCCCGTGGGCGGTGTTCCAGCGCCGGGCGACGGCGGCCGGGTCCTCGCCCGTCAGCAGCCCGGCGGCCTGCGCGGCGGCGCCCAGCGCGACGAGTTCCTTGGCTTCCGGTACCTGGACGGGACGGCCCGAGAGGCGTCGTACGGTCTCCTGCCACGCCCTGCCCCGCGCGCCGCCGCCGATGAGCAGCAGCGGAGCCGTGCGGTCGGCGTCCGGGTCGAGCACCAGGTCGAGGGCGCCGAGCAGCGAGTGCACCGCGCCGTCGTACGCCGCCTGCAGCAACTGCCCGGCCGTCGTGTCGTGCCGCAGGCCGTGCAGCAGCCCGGAAGCGTGTGGAAGCGCCGGCGTGCGCTCGCCGTCGAGGTAGGGGAGGAGCGTCACGCCCGTGCCGGGTTCGACGGCCTCGCGGTCCAGGCCCAGCAGCGTGGCGATCCGGTCGACGGCGAGCGTGCAGTTCAGGGTGCAGGCCAGTGGCAGCCAGTCGCCGTGCGCGTCGGCGAAGCCGGCCACGGTCCCGGTGGGGTCGGCGGGGCGCCGCTTCGAGACTGCGTACACCGTGCCGGAGGTGCCGAGGCTCAGCACCGGAGTGCCGGGGTGCAGTCCGAGGCCCAGCGCGGCGGCCGCGTTGTCACCGGTGCCCGGCGCGACCAGGGTGCCCTTGGAGAAGGGAAGGTCATGGGCGTCGCGCACGGTGCCGGCCACCTCGCCGGGACGGACCACGCGCGGGAGCAGGGCGGGGTCGAGCCCCACGTGCGCGAGGATCTCCTCCTCGTACGACTCCGTCACGGATGCCCACCAGCCGGTGCCGGAGGCGTCGCCGCGGTCGGTCGTTCCCTGCCCTGTCAGGCGTTCGGTGAGGTAGTCGTGGGGCAGCCGCACGGCCGCGGTCGCGCGGACGGCCTCCGGCTCGTTCTCGGCCAGCCAGGCCCACTTCGTGACCGTGAAGGAGGGGCCCGGCACGCTCCCCGTGCGTTCCGCCCAGGCCTTGGGGC
This sequence comes from Streptomyces sp. NPDC001634, assembly GCF_040298185.1. Taxonomy (NCBI): domain Bacteria; kingdom Bacillati; phylum Actinomycetota; class Actinomycetes; order Kitasatosporales; family Streptomycetaceae; genus Streptomyces; species Streptomyces sp. NPDC001634. The sequence goes on from NZ_JBEOZU010000022.1 coordinate 94,331, forward strand.
CACCCAGCTCCTCCACCAGGCGGCGGGCCTGCGGCGCGGAGCGCACATCGTTCCACAGCAGGGCCGGGCGCACCGGATCGCCATGCTCGTCCAGGGTGACCAGGCCGTGCTGCTGGCCGCCGATCGAGACCGCGGCGGCTTCATGGGCCGCCTCGCCGCACTGGTGCAGGGCCTCGCACAGCGCGTCCCACCACTGTCGTGGGTCACTCTCGCGGCCCGCGCCCGACGAGACGGTGTGCGGTGCCTGCCCGCTCGCTACCACCCGTCCGGTCGACGCGTCGACGACCAGGGCCTTGGTGGACTGGGTGGACGAGTCCACCCCGACGACGAGCGGACCCTCGGCTGCTGACATCGGGCTCTCCCTCTTCCGCGGCTCGCGGGATTCTGGCCGGTTTCCGGGCGTGTCCCGGGCCGTCTCGGCCCGGTGTGCACACATCGTCACCGTACGAAGTCTCGTACGACGACACATCGTCTCTTCCCAGAGATGCCTCCGCATACTAATTTGTTAAGCGCCATGACGAAATAGTCTTCAGCGAGCAAGGAGCCGCAGCATGAGCTACCAGCCCACCCCCGAGGACAGGTTCACCTTCGGCTTGTGGACCGTCGGCTGGCAGGGAAGGGACCCCTTCGGTGACGCCACCCGGCGTGCCCTGGACCCGGTGGAGACGGTGCAACGCCTCGCCGAGCTGGGCGCCTACGGAGTGACCTTCCACGACGACGACCTGATCCCCTTCGGGTCCTCGGACACCGAGCGCGAGGCGCACATCAAGCGCTTCCGGCAGGCCCTCGACACGACCGGGATGACCGTGCCGATGGCCACCACCAACCTGTTCACGCACCCCGTCTTCAAGGACGGTGCGTTCACCGCCAACGACCGTGACGTGCGTCGTTACGCCCTGCGCAAGACCATCCGGAACATCGATCTGGCGGTTGAGCTGGGCGCGAAGACGTACGTGGCCTGGGGCGGCCGGGAGGGCGCCGAGTCCGGTGCCGCCAAGGACGTCCGCGTCGCGCTCGACCGGATGAAGGAGGCATTCGACCTCCTCGGTGAGTACGTCACCTCCCAGGGCTACGACCTGCGCTTCGCCATCGAGCCCAAGCCGAACGAGCCGCGCGGCGACATCCTGCTGCCGACGGTCGGCCACGCCCTGGCCTTCATCGAGCGCCTGGAGCGACCGGAGCTGTACGGCGTCAACCCCGAGGTCGGCCACGAGCAGATGGCCGGGCTGAACTTCCCGCACGGCATCGCCCAGGCACTGTGGGCGGGCAAGCTCTTCCACATCGACCTCAACGGCCAGTCCGGCATCAAGTACGACCAGGACCTGCGCTTCGGTGCGGGTGACCTGCGTGCCGCGTTCTGGCTGGTGGACCTCCTGGAGAGCGCCGGTTACAGCGGGCCGCGCCACTTCGACTTCAAGCCGCCGCGGACCGAGGACCTCGACGGCGTGTGGGCTTCGGCGGCGGGCTGCATGCGCAACTACCTGATCCTGAAGGAGCGTTCGGCCGCTTTCCGCGCAGATCCCGAGGTCCAGGAGGCCTTGCGTGCCTCCCGGCTGGACCAGCTGGCCCAGCCGACCGCCGCGGACGGCCTCGAGGCGCTGCTCGCGGACCGCAGCGCCTTCGAGGAGTTCGACGTGGAGGCCGCCGGCGCGCCCGGGATGGCCTTCGAGCGTCTGGACCAGCTGGCCATGGACCACCTGCTGGGCGCCCGCGGCTGATCGCCGTGGGCCTCTGCCGAGTGGCCGGTCTTCGCGGAAATTGTTCCGGAATCATGCGATGCACGACATGAGTCTGTATCAACTGCCGCGTGGGGGTCGCGTCATGCCCGGTTCGAGGCGACTCTTGATGGTATGGCCATGCCACCCCAGCCGCCGGGAGACGCGCCCCCTCCGGACCATGGCGGGTTCGGTCCGCCGTCCGGGGGCTACGGACCGTCTCCCGGGGGCTACGGCCCTCCGCCGGAGGGCTACGGACCGTCCTCTGGGGCCTACGGCTCCGGGGGATACGGTCCCCCGCCGGGCGGCGGTCACTGGTCGTCGGGCGGCGGCGACGGTCTGCCGCCCGGACCGCCGCCGCAGCCGCCCGGCGCACCCGGCCAGCGCCGCAACATGCTGTTCCTTGTGCTGGCCGTGATCGTGGCACTGGGGATTGTCGCGGTGGTCCTGGTGGTGAACAGCGGCGGAGGCTCGTCGAAGAAGTCGCCCACCGATGGCAGTGTGAGTGCGAGCCGTTCGTCGACCCCGTCCCTGGGCATCCCGTCCGGGCTGCCCACCGCACTGCCCTCGAACCTGCCGACGAAGCTCCCGTCGGGATTCCCGAGCGAGCTTCCCAGCGGCTTGCCGAGCGACATCGAGTCGCTCTTCGAAGCGCCGGCGGCCTCCCCGTGAGAAAGGTCGCTCCAGGCGCCCCGTGACAGCGAACGCCACGCGCGCGTGCACTGCCGGTCACGGTGCACGCGCGCGTGGCGCACGACGACCACCGTCGTCTCGACGCCGCGGTCGAGCAGCCGACCCTGCGCGTCGAGTGCGCCCGAACCGTCCGGCTTCCGAAGCCGTTGTCACTGATGAGCGCGAGCGTGTCGTGATCCACGCGCGCCACGCCCTCGATCGTTCCAGGCACGCCCCCGACCTCGCCCCAGATCGACGACCAGCCGCTCCGGGCCGGGCAGCCGCAGCGGCTCGGCGTGGTCCACCGGCACCGCGTGCGCCACGGGCGGCATCTCCGCGGTCAGCTCACGGACGTGCTCCAGGTCCTCCCCACGCAGGGGGCCGACACGCCGGACATCGTGGTCGTCGTCCGTGAGGCCGGGCAACGGCAGTCCTCGCGCGGCGAATTGGGGAAGCAGCACGGCAGCCGCACCTCAGAAGACGGCCGCCCGGTGCGCCTGACCGACGGCACGCGCGCGTGAGGACCGGCAGCGCGGCGCGGAGACTCCTCAAATTTGACACTTCATTTCCAGGGTTGTGGGGGTACAGCACTCCGGTCCATGCCGTCGGCCGCGCGCGGTTCGGCCGACGCCACTCGCCGAGAGGGAGTTCTCAGGGGTAGCTGAGGGTCGCGGCTCAGGGTTGTATCAGGGTCATGGCCCGGAACCGCGCAGGGCACGCACCCGTTCTCAGAACAGAGAGCGGCAGTGGCCGCGAAGGAGGCGACACATGTCGAAGAACGCGAAGATCGCCGCGGGAGGAGTGCTGGTCGGACTCATCCTGTGGATCTGGCTGCCCTGGTGGGCGGTCCTCCTGATCGTGCTGGGAGTCCCGACGGCCGCATACCTCACCCTGGACCCCTCGCAGCGGCGCAGGCTGCGCCGGGTCGCGCGCAAGGAGCTCGGCCGCTGACGACAGGGCCCGGCGGCCCGCCGCGTCCCCCGTGAGTGCGCAGGAGTCGATCACATCACCGCCCGCGGGCCTGCCGACGGTACGGTCCGCGGGCGGCTGCGCGCCCCGCTCCACCCACGTGGTGAGCGCGTCGGAGGCCGCCTGGTAGCAGGGAGAATCGGCCGCAGCCGTTCGGGACGGCTGTGTCGTACAGCCCGTCGACGTGCGTGCCGCCCTCGATGGTGTAGTAGCGGTGCAGCAGACAGCGCCCGCTCTCCACCATGCGCGCGTAGACGTCGGAATCCGTCGCTTTGGGCAGCAGTGCGTCCCAATCGTGGTACAGGTGATCAGCGGCTTGCCTATCCGCCCCGTGAGGGCCACGCGGGCCGCCGCACGGTGCTCGGACCCAGGACGCGCCTCATAGCCGTACGCCGCGTCGGAGAGCGGCAGGGCGCCAGGGTCTGCTCCGCCGTCGACCCGGCCGACGCACCGGGGCAGGCGGCGTCGTGCGCGGGTCTGAACCCGGCGGGGTACCGACGTCAGCAGAGCGGCGGTGAACAGCACGAGGATTCAAGGCAGGTGCATGACAGGCCTCCGTTTGGGGCGGAGCGCAGGGCTGCCCCATGGCGTGACCGGGGAGGGGGAGGTCCGACGGCCATGGGTGTGGGCCACACGGGCTCAGAGGGGCATATGGGCGCTCACCATTCAACCCCCGTCCCACCTGCCCCGGACTTCATACCCTGTGCCCGTCCCGGCCGTCTCAGGCCGGGCGTACCGCCACCTTGTCGAGTGCCTCCAGAAGCGCGGGCAACTCCAGGCCGCGCCCCACCGGGATAACCTCGCCGGGCTCCTCGTCCAGGAGGACGAACGCGATGTCGTCGGTCCTGGCCACCATGGACCAGCCGGGTCCGTCGGCGCGCAGCGTGCGTGCGTCACCCGGTGCGAACCAGGAGCGGACACGACCCGGCGGCGGGGGAGCGTCCACGTATGCACGCACCTCCGCCAGGACGCGGCGGATGCTGCTGCGCCTTTTGCTGCCGGCGCCCTCGGCCTCGTCGGACTCCGGGGACTCCTCGGCCGCTTCACCGGCGTCTGCGGGTGCGAAGGCGGCGTCGTTGATCTGCTCGCGCCACATGGCCCACTGGCGTGCGATCTCGTCGGCACCCAGACGCCGTTGCGCGGGACCCCAGGTCTCGGTGTCCGGCGGGCAGAGCGGCTCGCGGTCGGTGAGTTCGGGCTCGGGGTCGTGCGGGGCGGGCACGCCGGGTGCAGCGACGGCCACAGCCAGCGGCCAGCCCGGCAGCGCGGCGACGACCGTCCGCTCGTCGGGCGACAGCTCGTACTCCATGCCGCAGTCCCACGACGCGATCGCCACCGCCACCAGCGACACGTCGTCGATGACGACCGTCCAGCGCGCACCGTCGCCGTCCTGGCCGAGAACCAGGCCGTACCCGTCGACCACGGGCGGCAGATCGAGCGCCGCGCAGGCTTCCGGATAGTCGTTGCCCAGCACGCTCGGGAACTGCGCGGGCGTCAACAGAATCGCCGTCAGCACGTACAGCGCGTCGTCCTCGGCGGCGACGGCGTCCTCGTCCGTCCCGGCCATGCCATCCTCCCCATGGTTCGTTCGTCGGCGCACCCTAATGCGAGCGCAAGCCGGTTGTCACGACTGCGAATCTCGCGAGGAGCTGGAGTTTTCCGGCTGGACAGGGGCGAAACGGCCGAGTGGGGCCCGCATCAGGCTGTGGGAAGGCCGAGAAGGGTGCGCGCGACCGTCCCCGGCGACTCGTCGCGCTCCCGCGCAAGGGCTATGACGGCTCGGCACGCCAGCTCGCTCACACCGAACGACAGGGCCTCCGGCGACACCCATGCCACGGCCTCGTCCATCCGGTCCTGGTCGTCCTCGGCACACGCCGACACATAGGCGGCGGCCGCCTCGAACAGGTTGTGCGCGCGCTTCTCCCCGCCCGCGGTCGTCTCCGCGCGCAGGGACTTGACGAATCTGCTGACCGACTTTCGGATCCCGCCGAACATGTGGGCCACCTTCCCCCTGTGCGGTTGCCTTCACCGACCGTTCATCTGCTGCTCTTCAACGTAGAGTTGGAGTTCCGGCGGCAGAAGGGGGACGAGACTGTGAAGCGCTTCGAACGGCTTGAACGGATTCGGCGTCTGGACCCTGAGAAGGACGCCCGGGAGATCTACCGGCTCAGTGCCGCCTACGAGTTCCCCTGGGACTACACCCGTGCCCTTGAGCTGGCCCTGTACCGCACCTACGCCGTCCCCTCCATCGGCCGGCTGCTCGCCGAGACGGCCGAGCTCACCGACCGCACACAGAAGCGTTACGACGACACCGCACTACTCCTCGACACCGTCGTCGAGCATGGCTTCGACAGCGACGAGGGCCGCACCGCGATCCGCCGCATCAACCAGATGCACCGTAGCTACGACATCAGCAACGAGGACATGCGGTACGTGCTCTGCACCTTCGTGGTGATGCCCAAGCGGTGGATCGACGCCTACGGATGGCGCAGGCTGTCGCAGCACGAGACCGTCGCCTCCGTCGTGCACTACAGCACCCTGGGCCGGCATCTGGGCATCGAGGACACCCCGAAGACGTACGAGGAGTTCGAGGCCTTTCTCGACGCCTACGAAGAGGCCCACTTCGGCTGGGACCCGGGGGCCCGCCGCGTGTCCGACGCGACCCTGAACCTGATGGCCTCCTGGTATCCGCGCCCGCTCGCACCCCTTCTGCGCCTTGCGACGCGCGCGCTCCTCGACGACTCGCTCCTCCAGGCGTTCAGGTACGAGCCGCCGAGTGCCGCCACGCGCGCGTTGGTGCGCCGCGCGGTCCGCGCCCGCGGCCGTCTGGTTCGCCTGATGCCCCCGCGCCACGCTCCGCACTACGCGCGGCAGAACTGGGAGATCAAGGGCTACCCGAACGGCTACCGCATCGCCGACCTGGGCACCCATCCGGTCCCCGGGGTGAAGGGCTGCCCCGTCCGGCAGGAACGCACCTCAGCATCCGCCCCCGCCGAGTGAGTCGAGTGTCGTCCGTAGCCAGGCCAGCTCGGCCCGACTCGTGGCCCGGGCGATCGTGAGGATGCCGCGCCGGAAGGGGTCGTCCACCTCCTCGGCGCGCAGGGGGCGGTCGTCCTCGAGGAAGAAGCTCGCCGGCTCCTCCAGGAAGGCGAGACGACGCCGCAGGACGGCCGCCTGCGCCTCCGGGTCCTCCAGGTGGCTGAGGAAGGCGAGCACTGTGAACCACCGGTTCTCGTCGGTGATGTCGCGCTGCGCCGGTTCCGCGAGCCTGCGGCGCAACTCCTGCCTGCCCTCGTCCGTGAGCGTCAGAACGTGACGCGGAGCAGCCACCGAGCCCGGCTGCGTGGTCCGCGCCAGCAGTCCCGCCTTCTCCAGTCGCTTGATCGCGGGATACAGCGTGCTCTCGGCGACTGGCCGGACGTGCCCCGTCAACGCGGTGATGCGCTTGCGCAGCTCATAGCCGTGCAGCGGGGCGTCGTACAGGAAACCGAGGATGGCGAGCTCCAGCATGCCCGTATTCTGCCGCAGCTTCGCTGTACATCGGAGCCGTAATACCTCGAATCCGATGTATTCTCCTGAAGGCGGCGGAGGCCACAGGAGTACGAAGGAGAAGTCAATGAAGGACGCCGAGTTCGACGGCCGCGGAAGCCTGATCCGCTGGATCGAGACAGCCGGCGCGGAACCCGCTCGTGTGTACGTGCACGGCCTGGGGGCGGCCTCTACGGTCTACCACGCGCACATAGCGGCCCGGCCCGAGCTGACCGGCCGTCGAACGCTCTTCGTCGACCTGCCGGGGCACGGCATCAGTGACCGACCGGCGGACTTCGGCTACACCCTGGAGGGCCACGCCGACGCGCTGGCCGCCGCACTGGACCGGGCGCAGGTCACCGGCGCCGAACTCGTCGCGCACAGCATGGGCGGTTCCGTGGCCATCGTGCTCGCCCATCGGCGACCCGACCTCGTCTCGAGGCTGGTGCTCATGGAGGCCAACCTCGATCCGAACCCGCCGATCGGCGCCGGCAGCAGTGGCATCGCCCGCTACACGGAGGATGAGTACGTCGAAAACGGCGGCCACGCGCGTGTGCTGGAGAAGGTCGGCCCCGCCTGGGCGGCGACCATGCGCCTCGCCGACCCGCGAGCCCTGCACCGCACGGCGTCGAACCTGGTGCGCGGTACGAACCCCACGATGCGCCGCATGCTGGAGGCGCTGACGGCGGACCGTGTCTACCTCCAGGGTGAGCTGAGCGGCGAACTGGACGGCAGGGAGGGACTGGAGGCCGCAGGCGTCCGCGTGGTCACCGTGCCGGGCGCGGGACACAACATCATGTTCGACAATCCCGATTTCCTGGTCGCCGAGGTGGTGGGGCGCGGCTGAGGCTCAGCCTTCACGGACGGCCAGGACGAGGAAACGGGCGTCCTCGTCGACGTACGACGTCATGCGCCAGCCGGAACCGGCCAGCAGGGGACCGAGGTTGGACTCAGCACGCAGATCGTCGGGGGTGATCTGCCGTCCCTGGCGGGCCGCGAGCGCCGCCCGGCCGATCGGATGGAAAAGGGCGAGCAGGCCGCCGGACCGCACGACGCGCGCCAACTCCCGCAGATTCTCCGTCGGGTGGGGGAGATGAGCGATCAGCCCCGCCGCGAACACCGCATCGAGGGACTCCGTGCGCAGAGGGAGTGCGGCCACGTCGGCGAGCAGCAACCGGCCGTCGCGGCCCCTTCCGGCCCGTACGGCGGCCTCCAGCATCGCCGGGGTCAGATCGGCCCCCAGAACCACTCCTGAGGGCCCCACGGCCGCACGCAGCGGCGTGAGGGCCCGGCCCGTGCCGCAGCCCGCGTCGAGCACGCGGTCACCCTCGCTCAGCCCGAGAGCGGAGACGGCTGCCGCGTATGCCGGGCCGTCGTCGGGGAACCGGGTGTCCCAGTCAGTTGCGCGTGCGCCGAAGAACTCCCGGACGCGTGTGTGGTCGTCGCTCATGCTCCGCATAATCCCTCACCTTCAGGAAGGACGCGGCGGCGCACACGTTCGAGCGTGACGCGATCATTCCAGGATCCGTCTGTGTCAGATTCCGGCACCTTTCGAAATGCGCCCCCGAAGCGCGCCCCTGACCGGACTAGCGTCCCGGGGCCATGGGACACCTGGACCACGCCGCATTCGGCTGGCTGACCCCCGTGCTGTCATACGCAATGGCGTGCATAGGCGCCGCCCTCGGGCTGCGCTGCACGGTCCGCGCGCTCGGCGCCACCGGCAGGTCGCGTCGCAACTGGCTCGTCACCGCGGCCTCGGCGATCGGCACCGGCATTTGGACCATGCACTTCGTGGCCATGCTCGGTTTCAGCGTCACCGGTACCGAGATCCGCTACGACGTGCCGATGACCATCCTCAGCCTGCTCGTCGCCATGATCGTGGTCGGCGTCGGCGTCTTCGCCGTCGGCTACAGCACAGACCGTGCCCGGGCGCTCTTCCTCGGTGGCCTCACCACCGGACTCGGCGTCGCGAGCATGCACTACCTGGGCATGGCGGCGCTTCGGCTGCACGGGGAGGTGCACTACGACCCGATGCTCGTAGGGCTCTCCATCCTGATCGCCGTGGTCGCGGCGACCGCGGCCCTGTGGGCGGGCCTCAACATCAAGTCGCCCGTCGCGGTCACCGTCGCCTCGCTCGTCATGGGCGCAGCGGTCAGCAGCATGCACTACACCGCGATGTTCGCGGTGAGCGTTCGTGTCACGCCGTCCGGCGCGGCCCTGCCCGGGGCCACGGCGATGCAGTTCATCTTCCCCCTCGCCGTCGGCCTCGGGTCCTATCTCTTCCTCACCTCGGCGTTCGTCGCGCTCTCGCCGACCGCCGGGGAACGCGAGGCCTCCGCGTCGGCCCAGCGACCCGTCGAGAGCGTCGCCCGCTGACCGCGGGCCCGGACGGCACGTCCCGACACATCCGAGCGAGGAGGCCATGCGAACACCCCGTAGGACCCCCAACGTCGGCACCGAGCCGCCGCCCCGGCCTCCGCTGCGTGGCCGCCGCGCACACGCCGGCCCGCCCGCCGACGAGCCCACCAGGACCGATGAGACCGGCGGCGCGGAACCATCCGGCACACCCCCGCGCGCGGGAAGCTGGCGCATACGCCCCCGCACCGTTCGGGCGAAGATCGTCTGCCTGCTGATGGTGCCCGTGATCTCTCTGCTCGCCCTGTGGGCTTACGCCACCGTCAGCACCGCCCAGGACGTCGCCCGGCTGCGCCAACTGCAGCAGGTGGACTCCACCGTCCGTGCCCCGGTCGCCGACGCGGTGGCCGCGCTCCAGGCCGAGCGCGCGGCCGCCGTGCGCTATGCGACCAGGCCCGCCGCCGACCAGCAGAGCGACCTGAAGACACTCGCGGAGAACACCGACCAGGCCGTGGCCAAACTGCGGCTCGGCAACCACAACACCGTCGCGGACGGAGCCGATCTGCCCTCCGGAGTGCCCGGTCGGCTCGAAGCCTTTGTCACAGGAGCCGAACATCTGCGGTCCCTGCGCGATGACGTGCTCGCCCGCCGGGTCGGCTGGGACGAGACGTACGGGCAGTACACCAGGACCATCGCCGGGGCCTTCGGGGTGGGCGGCGCGCTCACCGGCATCCAGGACGCCGACCTCGGCTCCGACGCGCGCGTCCTGCTCGAGTTCTCCCGCGCGGGGGAGTCGCTCTCCCAGGAGGACGCGGTCCTTGCCGGCGCCCGCCTTGCGGGCACCCTCGACGGCGAACGCCTGAGGCTGTTCTCCGGTGCCGTCGACGCGCGCCGCACCCTGACCGAGACCGCCGTCGATGACCTGAGCGGTGCCGAACGCGCCGCCTGGCGTCGGCTCGCGAAGGGCAGCGCGTACGCCGACGTCGGCACCATCGAGGACCGGGTGCTGGCCGGTCGACCCGGCGCCGCGGCCATCGGTGCCGCCCCCGAAGCCACCTGGAACCCGGCCCACGCGCGCGTGCAGGAGGGCATGCGGACCATCGAGGCCGACGCGGGCAGCGGTGTCGCGGACCGGGCCGATCCCTTCACCCGCGGCCTGCTCACCCCCGCCGGCGCCGCCGTCCTCATGGGACTCGTCGCCGTCGCCGCGTCGCTCGTCATCTCCGTACGCATCGGGCGCGGGCTCGTCGTCGAACTGGTCAGCCTGCGCAACAGCGCCCTGGAGATCGCCCGTCACAAACTCCCGCAGGCCATGAGCAAGTTGCGCGCCGGGGAGGAGATCGACGTCCGCGCCGAAGCACCGCCCGGGCCGCCCGCCGAGGACGAGACCGGCCAGGTCGCGGAGGCCCTGGGTACGGTGCACCGCGCCGCCCTGCGAGCCGCCGTCGAACGCGCGGAACTCGCCAGCGGCATCTCAGGGGTGTTCGTCAACCTCGCCCGGCGCAGCCAGGTCCTGGTGCACCGCCAGCTCAATCTGCTCGACAGCATGGAGCGCCGCTCCGAGGACCCGAGCGAACTGAGCGACCTCTTCCGGCTCGACCACCTGACCACGCGCATGCGCCGCCACGCCGAGAGCCTCATCATCCTCTCCGGAGCCGCACCCGGCCGCGCCTGGCGGATGCCCGTCTCACTGACCAACGTGGTGCGGGCCGCCGTCTCCGAGGTCGAGGACTACGCGCGCGTGGAGGTACGACAACTCCCCGAAGCCTCGGTGATCGGCGCCGCCGTCGCCGACGTCACGCATCTCCTCGCCGAGATTGTCGAGAACGCGGCCCAGTTCTCACCGCCGCACACGCGCGTGCGCATCACCGGTGAACCCGTCGGCAACGGTTACGCCGTCGAGGTCGAGGACCGGGGGCTCGGCATGGGCAAGGAGACTCTTGCCGAGGCCAATCGGCGCATCGAACAGTCCGAGGCCCTCGACCTGTTCGACAGCGACCGGCTCGGCCTCTTCGTGGTCAGCAGGCTTGCGTCCAGGCACAGCATCAAGGTGCATCTGCGGACCTCGCCCTACGGCGGCACGACCGCCGTCGTCCTCCTGCCGACCGCCCTCTTGCACAGCGACGCGGCGGAACGTTCCCCCCGTACGGCCGAAGCCGAACCGCACGAGGAACGCGAGTACGCGCGCGTGGGCGCCGGCACCGCACAGAAGGAGCCTGTCGAACAGGCCGCGCAACGGCCGGAGCTGCCGGCCTCCGGTCAGACCGCGGCCGAAGCCGACACGTCGGCCGAGAACCCGCCGCCCTCGGTCGCCACCCTGCGGCTGCACCGCACCGCGGACGGTTCCGAGGACTCCGAAGACCTCCCGCGACGCGTACGACAGGCGAACCTCGCACCGCAACTGCGCGGACAGCGCCCGGAGGAGTCCGCGACCAGTGCTCGGCGCTCCCGGCGTGACGAAGAGCGCACCCCCGAACTCGTACGTGACCGCATGGCGGCCTACCGCGACGGCTGGGCCCGCGGCGGTGGCCGCGCCCCCGGTCACGCCGCCGGCCCCGTCGGAGACAGCAGCGAAGGAGACCCCGCATGATCCAGGACCCGAGCATGAGGGCCGTCCAGCGGTCGGGTGAACTCGACTGGTTGCTGGACGACTTGGTGCTGCGCGTGAGCGAAGTACGGCACGCGGTGGTGCTCTCGAACGACGGACTCGCGGTCGGAGCCTCCACGGCCCTCAGCCGCGAGGATGCGGAACACCTCGCGGCCGTCGCCTCGGGCTTCCACAGCCTCGCCAAGGGCGCGGGCCGCCACTTCGGCGCCGGCGGAGTGCGACAGACCATGGTGGAGATGGACGACGGCTTCCTCTTCGTGGCCGCCGCCGGCGACGGCTCCTGCCTGGCCCTCCTCACCGCGGTCACGGCCGACATCGGTCTGGTGGCATACGAGATGGCGCGAATGGTGAAACGTGTCGGCGAGCACCTCTACACACCGCCCCGTGTGGCGGCACACCCGCCCGCCGCCGGATGAGGACCGAAGGCGGTCGCGGATGACCGAGGACAGGACAGACACCGGGTACCGGCCGGGCAGCCAGTGGTACGACCGCGAGGCAGGACCGCTGGTCCGTCCCTATGCGATGACGGGCGGCCGCACCAAACCCGGCCCCACCGGGGTGCGCTTCGACCTCATTGCCCTCGTCTCGCTCGACACAGGGGCACCCAACGTCGACGACGACACCTCGCTGGGCCCGGAACACCGCGCCATCCTCGACCTGTGCCGTACGGAGACACAGTCCGTCGCCGAACTCGCCGCGGGCGCAGACCTGCCCGTAGGTGTTGTCCGCGTGCTCCTCGGAGACCTCCTCGAACTGGGCTGCGTCACGGTCAGCCGCCCCGTACCGCCGGCGCAACTGCCCGACGAACGGATCCTGCGCGAGGTCATCGAGGGGCTCAGGGCGCTGTAGACGATGGACCGGAACCACCGTGGGCCGGAACCGAGCCGTTATGTGCACCCATTCGGGCACCGAATGGGCGAGGGCTGGTCACATCGGGCAAATAGCGGTCCAACTCCTCGAAGAGGAGACGCAGTTGTCATGATGCTGACTCCGCACGGATGTACTGACGTCGACCGTTGTCGGCACTCCCGAGAGAAGTGATCGATGGTCTCCGAGCACTCGGACGCCCCCGAGGGTGACATGACTGCCCTGGCGTTGAAGATACTGGTCGCCGGCGGATTCGGCGTGGGCAAGACCACTCTGGTGGGCGCAGTCAGCGAGATCAGGCCGCTGCGCACCGAAGAACTGCTGAGCGAAGCCGGCCAGACCGTGGACGACACCGACGGCGTGGACCAGAAGGTCACGACGACCGTCGCCATGGACTTCGGACGCATCACCATTCGGTCCGGACTCTCGCTCTACCTCTTCGGCACGCCGGGCCAGGACCGCTTCTGGTTTCTGTGGGACGAACTCTCCCAGGGCGCCCTCGGTGCCGTCGTCCTGGCGGACACCCGGCGGCTCGAGGACTGCTTTCCCGCGGTGGACTACTTCGAGCACCGGCGCATCCCGTTCGTGGTGGCCGTCAACTGCTTCGCGGGAGCCCGCACCTACGGCGCCCACGATGTGTCACGCGCCCTCGACCTCGACCGGGGCACTCCCGTGGTTCTCTGCGATGCCCGGGACCGCGACTCCGGGAAGGAGGTGCTGATCCGTCTCGTCGAGTACGCCGGGCGGATGCACACCGCCCGGCTGCTCGACTCCGTGGGATGAGGCGCTACTCGGCGACCGCCGAGTACGCCAGCACCTTCTCGACCCGTACGCGGACGAGGAGTTCCCCCGGAACGCCGTTGCGGGCGCCGAACTCCTCGGCCCGTTCCTCGCCCATGTACCGGGCGCCGAGCCGGGCCGCCCAGTACCGCACCTGGTCGAGGTCCTCCGACAGCTCCGCCCGTCCCTGCAGCACGACGAAGTCGTACGGGGGACGGTCGTCGTCCACGCACAGGGCGACCCGGCCGTCCCTGGCCAGATTCCGCCCCTTCACGCTCTCCTTTCCGGTGTTGAAGACCACGTCGTCGCCGTCCAGCAGGAACCAGATCGGCGTCACATGCGGACCTCCGTCAGCACGGACCGTGGAGAGCTTGCCGGTGCGGGTGCCGTGCGAGACGAAGGCTCGCCATTCCTCGTCGGTCATCTTCTGTGCCATGCCCCCATCCTGCTTGCCGGGACGGCGGCAGTGGTGAAGGCTGGCTGACCGGATCCTCCGGCCAGGGGGAGCGAGATCACGGGGAGAACGGATCATGGCGCAGAACACGGGGCTCGGCTGGCTCCTGGACGATCTGACCGAGCGCATGGAGCACATACGACATGCGCTGGTGCTGTCCAACGACGGACTGGTGACCGGTACGAGCACAGGGCTGCGGCGCGAGGACGCCGAGCATCTCGCGGCCGTCTCGTCGGGGCTGCACAGCCTGGCCAAGGGCTCGGGTCGCCACTTCGGTGCGGGCGATGTGCGCCAGACCATGATCGAGTTCGATGACGCGATCCTGTTCGTCACGGCGGCCGGACCCGGCAGCTGCCTGTGTGTGCTCAGCGCCGCCGAGGCCGACATCGGCCAGATCGCCTACGAGATGACGCTGCTCGTCAACCGGGTCGGGGAGCACCTGGCCGTGGCCGAGCGGGAGCGAGAGCACACGCCGACCGTGGACCTCTGAATGTCCTGACCTGGGTGAACGCTGGGGCGGGCAGAGTTATCCACAGGCTCGCTCCGTGATCCGGCGATCCGGCTACGGTTTTTTCCGAAGCAGGCGCATACGGCGCCCGCAACGGACTCCACGGGGGAGAACTGCCATGTCGGCACGCACGATCACATCCACCATCGCCGGAACCACGGGCGTCGTCGCCGCCTCCACGGCGCGGCGTTCGTCGCTGGCGTTGAGCCGCGCCGCACAGGAACTGGACCTCAAGAAAGGCGAGTTGGATCTCGCGGTACAGCTCGGGTGCGTGCGGACTATCCCCGACGAGGGCGGGGGAGGCCGCCGTGTCACTCGTGGGGAGATCGACCGAGTGCGCTCCGAGGACGGGTTCCCCGAAGACCTGCGGAAGCGGGTCAGGGTGGTGGGCACGAGGGACGGTGCGGCCCTGATGGGGGTGACACCCATGCGGTTCACGCGATTCGCACGATTGGGCCTGGTGGCTCCGGTGAAGTGGTACCTGAACCGCTACAGGGCCGTGGTCTGGCTGTATCTGGCCGAGGAGGTGAGGGAGTTCGCCGCCGCGGAGAAGAACGGGCCGCTGCTCACCGGCCGGACGCCGGAGGGGCTGCGCGACCAGTTGGACGCCGGGCTGGATCTGCGGCCCCGTAACTGGCGTGGGCGCAACCTCGGATTCCAGTTGCGGCAGACGGAGGACCCATGGGCGAAGGCCGCCGTGGTGGCCTCTGTGCTGGATCCGGTGCAGGTGGCGGAGATCGTCCGGGATCCCTACGAGCGCGCTCAACTGCATCGTCTGCGGCCCGCGCAGTCCGTGCACGGGGCGCCCGACTCGCCCGCGGTCCGGATCGCCGCGCGGATCATGACGGCACAAGATCCCGACGAGATCGGATGGCTGCGGGCCGACCTGTGGCAGGCCCTCATCGAGGCCCGCCAACACAGGCCCGCTCCACAGCCTCCACCGGGAGCCCCGGACGAACGGCCACCCGAGCTGGCGACCGCAGTTGGAACCACGACGCTCTGCGGGAACTCTGCCGCCTGCGGGAACACCACGATCCGTAGGGCTGGCACTGTTCGTAGGGCCACGTCCGGGCCTGTTGCCACGACGGCCCTTCAGGCCCCGGCCGTGCTGCAGGAGGCGACGCGATCGCGAGGCATGTTCGGGTGGCTGCGCCGCAGAAACCCATGACCGGCGCCCCGCCGGGGGCCCGGCCGGGCGCCGAACGCACACGCCGTCACCGCTCGAGTCTGCGGAACAGCCCCTCCTGGACGACCGAGACGAGCAGGCGCCCCTCGACGTCGTAGATGCGGCCCCGGGCCAGACCCCGGCCGCCCACCGCGATGGGGGACTCCTGGTCGTACAGGAACCACTCGTCCGCGCGGAACGGCCGGTGGAACCACATGGCGTGGTCGAGTGACGCCATGTCGAAACCGCGCGGCCCCCACAGCGGTTCGACCGGGATGCGGACGGCGTCCAGGAGCGTCATGTCGCTCGCGTACGTGAGCGCGCAGGTGTGCACGAGCGGGTCATCCCCGAGCGGACCGACGGCTCGCATCCAGACAGCACTGCGCGGCTCCGTGTCCTTGATCTCCTCGGTGCTCCAGCGCAGCCGGTCCACATAGCGGATGTCGAAAGGCTGCCGGCGGGCCATCCGCTCCAGCGTCTCCGGCAGTGCGCCGAGATGCTCCTTGACCTCCTGCGCCACCGTCGGCAGCGACTCCGGGTCCGGCACCTTGCGGGCCGGCGGCAACTGGTGCTCGAAGCTCCCCTCTTCAGGCTTGTGGAAGGAGGCGGTCAGATTGAAGATCGTGCGGCCCCGCTGCACGGCCGTGACCCGGCGGGTCGTGAAGGACATCCCGTCACGGACCCTTTCGACCTGGTACACGATGGGCACGCCCGGGATGCCCGGGCGCAGAAAGTACGCGTGCAGCGAGTGCACCGGCCGTTCGCCGTCCGTGGTGCGGCCCGCGGCGACCAGCGCCTGGCCGGCCACCTGGCCTCCGAAGACCCGTTGCAGGGACTCCTGGGGGCTGCGGCCACGGAAGATGTTGACCTCGATCTGCTCCAGGTCGAGCAGGTCGACGAGCCTCTCGGCTGGGTTCGTCATGGGTGGGTTTCTCCTGTGTTCACAGCTGGCCGACGTCGGTGACCCGGACGACGGCGCGACCCTCCGCATCGGAGGCCGCGAGGTCGATCTCGGCGCTGATGCCCCAGTCGTGATCGCCGTTCGGGTCGGCGAAGGTCTGCCGGACGCGCCACAGTCCGTTCTCCGGCTCCTCCTCGATCATCAGCAGCTTCGGGCCGCGGGCGTCGGGGCCGGTGCCGAGTTCGTCGTACTCGTCCCAGTACTTGTCCATGGCCGCGCCCCAGGCCTCGGCGTCCCAGCCGGCCTCGGCGTCCATCTCACCGAGTTCCTCGATCTGGTCGAGGGCTGCGAGCTCCACACGGCGGAACATGGCGTTGCGGACCAGGACCCGGAAGGCGCGCGCGTTCTTGGTGACGGGTTTGACCTCGTCGGCCTTCTCCTGGGCCTCCTCCGCCGTCATCTCCTCCGGGTTGGCCAGCTGCTCCCATTCGTCCAGCAGGCTGGAGTCGACCTGGCGCACCATCTCGCCGAGCCAGGCGATCAGGTCCTCCAGATCGTCCGACTTCAGGTCGTCCGGGACGGTGTGGTCGAGGGCCTTGTAGGCGCTGGCCAGGTAGCGCAGCACGATGCCCTCGGTGCGGGCGAGCTCGTAGAAGGAGACGAATTCAGTGAAGGACAGCGCCCGTTCGTACATGTCGCGGATGACCGACTTCGGCGACAGCGGATGGTCACCGACCCAGGGGTGGCTCCTGCGGTACGTGTTGTATGCGTGGAAGAGCAGTTCCTCCAGCGGCTTGGGGTAGGTCACATCCTGGAGCCGCTCCATGCGTTCCTCGTAGTCGACGCCGTCCGCCTTCATCGCGGCCACGGCCTCGCCGCGGGCCTTGTTCTGCTGGGCGACCAGGATCTGACGCGGGTCGTCCAAAGTGGACTCGATGACGGAGACCATGTCGATGGCGTAGGACGGAGACTCGGGGTCGAGCAGTTCGAACGCGGCCAGCGCGAAGGTCGACAGAGGCTGGTTGAGCGCGAAGTCCTGCTGGAGGTCGACGGTGAGACGCACAATGCGGCCGGTGGCGTCCGGCTCGTCGAGCTTCTCGACGATGCCGCCGTCCAGCAGCGAGCGGTAGATCGCGATGGCACGCCGGATGTGCCGCAGCTGCTGCTTGCGCGGCTCGTGGTTGTCCTCCAGCAGATGACGCATGGCCTCGAAGGCATTGCCCGGTCGGGCGATCACCGACAGCAGCATCGTGTGGGTGACGCGGAAGCGGGAGGTGAGCGGCTCGGGTTCGGAGGCGATCAGCTTCTCGAAGGTGTTCTCCGTCCAGCCGACGAAACCCTCCGGTGCCTTCTTGCGGACCACCTTGCGGCGCTTCTTCGGGTCGTCGCCGGCCTTGGTGAGTGCCTTCTCGTTCTCGATGACGTGTTCGGGCGCCTGCGCCACGACCAGGCCCGCGGTGTCGAATCCCGCGCGCCCGGCACGGCCCGCGATCTGGTGGAACTCACGGGCGCGCAGAGTGCGTACGCGGTTCCCGTCGTACTTGGTCAGCGCCGTGAACAGCACCGTGCGGATAGGGACGTTGACTCCGACGCCCAGTGTGTCCGTGCCGCAGATGACCTTCAGCAGACCCGCCTGGGCCAGCTTCTCCACCAGGCGGCGGTACTTGGGCAGCATGCCGGCGTGGTGGACCCCGATGCCGTGCCGCACGTAACGGGAGAGATTGCGGCCGAACTTGGTGGTGAAGCGGAAGTTTCCGATCAGCTCGGCGATCTCGTCCTTCTCCTTGCGCGAGCACATGTTGATGCTCATCAGCGCCTGGGCCCGCTCCACGGCCTGCGCCTGGGTGAAGTGGACGATGTAGACCGGGGCCTGCTGGGTCTCAAGGAGTTCGGTGAGCGTGTCGGTGAGCGGGGTGAGTTTGTACTCGTACGACAAGGGCACCGGACGGGTGGCGGAGCGCACCACCGCCGTCGGCCGCCCGGTGCGGCGGGTCAGGTCCTTCTCGAACATCGAGACGTCGCCGAGGGTCGCGGACATCAGGATGAACTGTGCCTGCGGCAGCTCCAGGATCGGGATCTGCCACGCCCAGCCGCGGTCACCCTCGGCGTAGAAGTGGAACTCGTCCATCACGACCTGGCCGACATCGGCCCGCCGGCCGTCGCGCAGCGCAATGGACGCGAGGACCTCGGCTGTGCAGCAGATCACAGGGGCGTCGGCGTTGACGGAGGCGTCGCCGGTGAGCATGCCGACGTTCTCGGTGCCGAAGAGCTTGCACAGCTCGAAGAACTTCTCCGAGACGAGCGCCTTGATCGGCGCGGTGTAGAAGGTGACCTCGTCCCGGGCGAGTGCGGCGAAGTGCGCACCCGCGGCGATCATGCTCTTGCCGGAGCCTGTGGGAGTCGAGACGATCACGTTCGCTCCCGAGACCACCTCGATCAGCGCCTCCTCCTGGTGCGGATAGAGGGTGAGGCCGCGCTCCCCGGCCCACGACTCGAAGGCTTCGTAGAGGGCGTCGGGGTCTGCGGTCGGCGGGAGCTGATCGATGAGGGTCACGCCCCCATCTTGCCTGTCCTCGCACCCGATGGGGGAATCGGATGCCAGGCGGAAGATCACAAACGCTACGCTGTGGCGCCGACGAAGCGTCAGCGTGCACGGACAACGGGGCAGCGCTGCAAGAAGAATGGGGCGAAAAGCGGCCATGATGGGACCAGCACACTCACTGTCGGGGGCCGCTGCCTGGCTCGGGGTCGGGGCGGCCGCCGCCGCGGCGGGTCATCCGATGCCCTGGCCGGTTCTCCTCGTAGGCGCGCTGATCTGCGCGGGTGCCGCGCTGGCCCCGGACCTGGACCACAAGGCAGCCACGATCTCACGGGCATTCGGACCCATCTCCCACTGGCTGTGCGAGATCGTCGACAAGCTGTCGTACGCCGTCTACAAGGCGACAAGGAAACAGGGCGACCCGCGTCGGTCGGGAGGCCACCGTACGCTGACGCACACCTGGCTGTGGGCGGCACTGATCGGCGCGGGTACTTCCGTGGCGGCCATCACTGGCGGCCGGTGGGCGGTGCTGGCCATCCTCTTCGTGCACATGGTGCTGGCCATCGAGGGGCTGCTGTGGCGGGCGGCGCGCGGTTCGAGCAGCGACGTCCTGGTCTGGCTTCTGGCTGCGACGAGCGCCTGGATCCTGGCCGGCATACTCGACAAGCCGGGCAACGGTTCGGACTGGCTGTTCACCGCACCGGGCCAGCAGTATCTGTGGCTCGGCCTGCCGATCGTCCTGGGCGCCCTGGTGCACGACATCGGGGACGCGCTGACGGTCTCGGGCTGCCCGATCCTTTGGCCGATACCGGTGGGCCGCAAGCGCTGGTTCCCGGTGGGCCCGCCGAAGGCGATGCGGTTCCGGGCGGGCAGCTGGGTCGAGCTGAAGGTGCTGATGCCGGCGTTCGTGCTGCTCGGCGGTGTGGGCTGCGCGGCGGCGCTCAACGTCATCTAGCCGACCAGGTGGGCCCGGGCCCGGCCTGTTCAGGCCGTGGCGTCTCCGCCCGCTCGCAGTCCCGCGCTGCCGTACCTCCGCTCGAACTGGGCGATGCGTCCCTCCGAGTCCACCGTCCGCGCCTTGCCGGTGTAGAAGGGGTGGCTCTCGGAGGAGATCTCGACGTCCACCACCGGGTACGTCTCGCCGTCGTCCCACTCGATGGTCTGGTCGCTGGCCGCGGTGGACCGGGTGAGGAAGGCATAGCCGGCGGCACGGTCGCGGAAGACGACGGGGTGGTAGTCGGGATGCTTGTCCTGCTGCATGGCGGCTCCTTGCGTGGCGTGGCGGCGGGTGGCATCAGCTGGACAGGGTGTCCTCGTCGACGACGTGCATGGCCGCTTCCTCGGCCGAGGCCGCCGCACCGTCGATGCCGACGTCGGTGGCGATCAGACCGTTCTCCTCGTCCTCGTGCGCCCCTTCGTCGGGGGCGACGAGACGGCCGGAGCGGGCGGCCCCCACCTCGTTGTCCAGGGGTTCGCCGTCGCTGTCCGCGCAGTCCCCGATGTCGTCGCCGTCAGGGACCGTGATGTCCGGAAGCTCCTCGGCCAGGCGCTGGTCCAGGGTTTCGCCGCGGTGCCCCTCGTCCGCGGTCACGCCCACGTGCTCCACCGCCCACGGCCGCTCCGGTGGTGACCAGCCCCGGTCGAGCGGGTCGCTGACCCCGTCGGAGAGCAAGGTGTCCTCGGCGTCGAGCAGCCCCGCGTCGTCCTGCACCTCGGATCCGTCGGGCTGGTAGACGTCGTCTCCCCATCCGTCGGTGCTGTCCACGGGTTACCTCCAGGTGGTGGGACGGGACCGGGTGCCGCCGCGCACGGCGGCGGACGTCAAGACTCGGCGCGGGCCGCTCCCTCCCCGACCGGATGGCTGCGGCACGTCCCCCGCGCCGTTGCCACATCCAGCCTTCCACCCCCCTTCGGCACCGCGCAACGGCAGCGGGGCCGCGGCCCGGGACGGGCGGCCGACTGCTGCCCCAGGACCGCTGCCGCGCGTGGGGGGCCGGGGGGTCATCCGTGCCAGGAACGCCACAGGGCTGCATACGCTCCGTCAGCGGCGACCAGCTCATCGTGGTTGCCCAGCTCGCTGATCCGTCCGTTCTCGACGACGGCGATGACATCGGCGTCGTGGGCGGTGTGCAGCCGGTGGGCGATGGCGACGACCGTGCGGCCGTCCAGGACACGGGCCAGGGAGCGTTCCAGATGGCGGGCCGCCCGCGGGTCGAGGAGAGAGGTCGCCTCGTCCAGGACCAGCGTGTGCGGATCGGCGAGCACCAGCCGGGCCAGCGCGATCTGCTGCGCCTGCGCCGGGGTGAGCGCGAATCCCCCGGAGCCCACCTCGGTGTCCAGCCCGTCGTCCAGCGCACGCGCCCAGCCGTCCGCGTCGACCGCGCCCAGTGCCACCCACAACTCCGCGTCGACGGTATCCATGGAGGTCCCCCTGCTCGAGGGAAGCCGAGAGTGGGGGAGGGCCAGCAGAAGGTTGTCCCGGAGGGAGCCCACGAAGACGTGGTGCTCCTGGTTGACCAGGGCGACGTGAGAGCGCACCTGCTCGGCGGGCATCCGGGACAGTTCCGCGCCGCCCAGAGTGATCCGGCCGTCGCGGGGTGCGTAGATTCCGGCCAGCAGCCGGCCCAGCGTGGACTTGCCCGCGCCGGAGGGCCCGACCAGGGCGAGCCGGGTGCCGGGCGCCACCTCCAGGGAGACCTTGCGCAGCACGTCGACGCCTGCCCGGTAGCCGAAGTGCACGTCGTCGGCCACGACGTCGCGCCCGTCGGGTGCCACCGAGGCGTCGCCCGTGTCCGGCTCGATGTCGCGGACCCCGACCAGCCGGGCCAGCGACACCTGGGCGACCTGCAGTTCGTCGTACCAGCGCAGGATCAGGCCCACCGGATCGACGAGCATCTGCGCGATGAGGGCGCCCGTCGTCAGCTGGCCGATGCCGATCCAGCCGTGCAGGACGAACACTCCGCCGATCATCAGGACCGAGGACAGGACCGTGACATGCGTGATGTTGACGACCGGGAAGAGCACCGACCGCAGCCACAGGGTGTACCGCTCCCATGCGGTCCACTCCCTGATCCGCCGGTCCGACAGGTCGATGCGCCGGTCGCCGAGGCGGTGGGCCTCGACGGTCCGCCCCGCGTCCACGGTCTCGGCGAGGACGGCGGCCACGGCGGCGTACCCGGCGGCCTCGGAGCGGTAGGCCGAGGGAGCTCGCTTGAAGTACCAGCGGCAGCCGATCACCAGCAGTGGCACCGCGACGAGCACCGCCGGAGCGAGCGGCGCGGCCGTGACGGTGAGGCCGCCGAGCAGCAGGAGCGCCCATACGACGCCGATCGCGAGCTGTGGGACGGCCTCGCGCATCGCGTTGGCGAGCCGGTCGATGTCGGTGGTGATCCGGGACAGCAGATCGCCGGTCCCGGCCCGCTCCAGAACGCCGGGCGGCAGTCCCACCGACCGTACGAGGAAGTCCTCCCGCAGATCGGCCAGCATCCGCTCGCCCAGTACGGCACCGTGCAGCCGCACCAGCCGCATGAACACGGCCTGGACGACGAGCGCGAGGACGAACAGCGCGGCGGTGCGCTCCAGGTTGAGCTCCCGCGCGCCGTCCGACACCCGCTCCACGAGCCCGCCCAGCAGATACGGGCCCGCCATCGAGGCGACGACGGAGACCGTGTTCACGGCGATGAGCAGCAGGAAGGCCCGGCGGTGCCGGTGGAACAGTTCGGCCACGTAGGCGCGTACGGTGGCGGGGGCGCCGACGGGCAGTGTGTTCGCCGTCGTCGGGGCCGCCGGGTCGTACGCCGGTGGCGCCACGCCGATCATGCGCTCTCCTCGATCTCTTCCAGTTCGGCCAGTACGTCGTCCGCCAGTACGTCCTCTGCCGGCACGTCGTTGCGTGCGGCGGCATCGTCGTCGGTCTCGCGGGTCACGACCGCGCGGTACCGGGGCTCTCCCTGCATGAGGTCGCGGTGCAGGCCGACCGCCGCTACTTCGCCCTCGTGCACCAGCACGACCCGGTCCGCGCGGTCCAGGAGCAGCGGCGACGAGGTGAAGACGACGGTCGTACGGCCCGCCCGCAGCTCCCGGATGCCTTCGGCGATCCGTGCCTCGGTGTGTGAGTCGACGGCGGAGGTCGGCTCGTCCAGGACCAGCACCTGCGGGTCCGTGATCAGCGACCGGGCCAGGGCGAGCCGCTGGCGCTGGCCGCCGGACAGAGACCGGCCGCGTTCGGTGATCCGTGCGTCCATGGGGTCCTGGGCGGCCGACGACCCCTGCGTGAGCGCGTCCAGAACGTCGCCGCACTGCGCGGCGGCAAGCGCCTGCTCGGAGCTGACCCCGCCCGAGGCGGGCACGTCGAGCAGTTCACGCAGCGAACCGGACAGCAGCACCGGGTCCTTGTCCTGGACGAGGACGGCGGTGCGGGCCGAGTCGAGGGGCAGTTCGTCCAGTGGCACCCCTCCAAGGAGCACCGAGGTGCTCTCCTCGGAGGGGTGCCCGCCCAGCCGTTCCGCCAGCACGCCCGCCGCGTCGGGGTCGCCGCAGACGACGGCGGTGAGCAGCTCGGCGGGCGCGAGCAGCCCGGTCCGGGGGTCGTACAGGTCGCCGGCCGGTACGCAGGCCTCGCGGGAGCCCTCGGAGTCCGTTGCGCGCTCCAGGGACAGCACCCGGGCCGCGCGCCGGGCGGACGGCCGCGAGAAGGAGTACGCCATCGCGATCTCCTGGAAGTGCTGCAGCGGATAGGTGAGCAGCATGACCGCGCTGTACACGGTGACCAGCTCGCCCACGGCGATCCGGCCCTCGCGGGCCAGCTGCACACCCCGCCAGACGACCGCGATCATCAGCAGTCCGGGCAGCAGCACCTGGATCGCCGAGATCAGCGACCACATCCGGGCGCTGCGTACGGCCGCTGTGCGGACCTCCTGCGAGGCCTTGCGGTAGCGGTCCAGGAACAGTTCCTCGCCACCGATGCCGCGCAGCACCCTCAGGCCCGCCACGGTGTCCGAGGCCAGCTCGGTGGCACGGCCCGCCTTCTCGCGCTGGGTGTCCGCGCGCCGGGTCGCCCGAGGCAGCAGCGGCAGCACCGCGAGTGCGAGGACCGGTACGCCCACGGCCACGATGATGCCGAGAGCCGGCTGGTACACGACGAGCGAGACGCAGACGGCCACGACGGTGAGTGCGGCCGCGCTGAAGCGCGAGACGGCCTCCACGAACCAGCCGATCTTCTCGACGTCGCCGGTGGAGACCGCGACGACCTCACCGGCCGCGACCCGGCGGGTCAGGGCGGAGCCGAGCTGGGCCGTTTTACGGGCCAGGAGCTGCTGGACCCGGGCGGCCGCGGTGATCCAGTTGGTGACCGCGGTGCGGTGCAGCATGGTGTCGCCCAGGGCGATACCCGCCCCGCACAGCAGGAGAAGTCCGCCCGTCAGGGCGAGCCGTGCGCCCGAGCGATCGACCACGGCCTGGATCGCGAGACCGACGCAGAACGGCAGCCCGCAGACGGACAGGAAGTGCAGCAACCCCCACACGAGGGACTTGGCCTGCCCGCCCAGCTGATTCCGGCCGAGCCACCACAGGAATCGGGGACCCGAACGTGCGTCCGGCACACCCGGGTCGGGATACGGAAGGTCTTGAATCTGCATGACGTCCCAGTGGCTCGTGTCAGGGATGGACCGGGGGCGCGGTGCGGTGGCAGGCCGAGGCAGTGCCTCCGCGCGTCCGCGCATGCTCGTAACAAACCGTGAAAGGGTGGCGTCGGAATGTGGTCGGAGGCAAACGGTTTTCTGCCCGGACGGAGAGATCCGGCCCGTTGAGCCCCCGGCTACTCATTGCGGGCCGGGCCGACTCCCCGTAGAAACACGGGACATGAGAAGTCGGATCGTCATGTCCATGTTAACCGGGGCGACTCTCGCGGTGAGCCTCCTCCTCGGAGCGGGCTCTGCGTCGGCTGAGGTCTCGCGGTCCCGAGCGGCCTCACTCGCTCCGGCCTCCTCCGAAACATCCTTGCCCAGGGGTCCGTCCACCGCAGGCGTCACCCCGCCCGCCGAGTTCGGCACCGACTGGCACGATCCATTGACCGCCGCTCCGCCGGTCGCCAAGCCGGACACCCGGTCCTGTCAGGTCGCGCTTGCCGAGGCGCAGTTCCGCGACTTCACGCCGTACCGCGGCACGTACACCCCGCCGAGCGGCTGCGGCGACCGCTGGAGCAAGGTCGTGCTGCGCCTCGACGGCAAGGTCAAGGGACGGCAGTTCGACCGCCTCGGCTATCTGCGTGTCGGCGGGGTCGAGATCTTCCGTACGTCCACGCCGGAGCCGTCGCCGGACGGCATCGAGTGGTCCGTCGAGAAGGACGTCACACGGTACAGCGATACGTTCCGGCAGAGTCGTGACGTCGAGATGCTCATCGGTAACGTCGTCGACGACACGTACACCGGGGTCATCGACGTCAAGGCCACCCTGACGTTCTACACGGGCAGGCCCGCCCCTACCCCCGACCGCGTGCTCACCCTCCAGGACGGCACGCTGACCACACCCCGCAACAGCGAACGAATCGTCGCCGAGGTGTACGCCACCGGCTCGGGCGGCGGTTGCGAGGAGGACTGGTACCTCACCGTGCCCGACTCGGCGCCGTACTCCTGCAAGGCGGACAGCGGCCCCTGCCGAGAGGTGCAGATCACGATCGATGGCCGGCTCGCCGGAATCGCGGCGCCGTTCCCGACCGTATGGACCGGCGGCTGGTCCAATCCCTTCCTCTGGTACGTGATTCCGGGACCGCGCGCGTTCGACATCAAGCCGATCGAATACGACCTCACGCCCTTCGCCGGGATCCTCGACGACGGACGCACGCACCGGGTCGAGGTCTCCGTCGTGGGCGTGCCCGAAGGGCAGACGGGGTGGAGCACCCCGGTCAACGTACTGGTCTGGCAGGACGCGAAGAGCGCACGGGTCACCGGAAAGCTCACGGTCCATCAGACGGGTGACCTCGCCAACTCCTCTGTGTACACGCCAGGTTCGGAGAACCGGCTGGACACCGAAGGCAGTCACCGGCTGACGGTCGCAGGGTATGTCGACACCTCGCACGGCAGGGTGACGACCACCGTCAGCCGGACGCTGGCGAACACGTCCGTGCACCGCTGGACCGGCGGAGAGGACACGGACGGGCTCGATGCCACCTGGACGGACGCCGAGTCGGTCAGCGTCGACGGCCGCGGCCCCGCCCGCACGACGCACACCCGCCACACCTACACGATGGACGGCACCACGACGCTCGGCGCGGACGGCCGGTTGCGCACCGTTCTGACGCTCGGTGACCGGGCTGTGGTCGTCGGGACCGGCGGCGGTCGGCGCACCGTGTGGTCATGGCTCGACGACACCTACACCGGTGACGCCACCTACACGACCAATGTGCCGCGCGACCAGCGGCATGCGGTCGGTACGACGAGCGAGCGCTACCGGCTGCACGGCCCGGACGGTTGCTACGACCGGCGGTTGACGACGGTTCAGGGAGTGCTCACAGAGGACCGCGGCGGCTGCTGAACCGGACTGCGTGCGGCGCGTCACGCGCGCGATGTGTCCCGCCCCTGCCGCGATGCGTCGCACGCATGCTGTGTACCTCACTCTTCGCGCAGATCGCCTGCGCAAGGACTCGATGCGCGTCGCGGCCCGCGCGCTCTCGCTCCAGCGGTACCGAGCGGGGGTGGCGGCTCTTCGCTTGCGTTTCGGACGTGCGTGCCGAAGGTCAGCAGCGATGCCCTTGACCGGGCGGGACGTGGAGGTCACCGCCGTCGATCAACGTATTGAGCAGACCGCCGAGCACCTCGCGCTGCTCGTCCGTCAGGGGCGCCAGGATCTCCTCAGCCGCGGACCTGCGCGCGGTGCGGAGCGCACGCAGTGTCTGGCGGCCTTCGTCCGTGACCTCGATCCGGATCACTCGCCGGTTGCTGGGATCGGGCACCCGGCGTACCTTCCCGCTCGCCTCCAGGCCGTCGACCAGTGTGGTCACCGCCCGTGGCACCACCTCCAAGCGCTCGGCGAGATCCGCCATGCGGGGCGGTGAGCCGAAATGTGCGAGGTTGCGCAGCAGCCGTGACTGGGCCGGTGTGATGCCCAGGTCCGACCGCTCCAGATGGCGTTTCTGGATGCGGTGCACTCGGCGGGTGAGCCGCAGCAACTGCTCGGCGAGCAGGCTGTCGGGATCGGGGGTGGTCATGCGGGAACAATATCAGGACCTTGTTCATTGTGAGTATAGGTAACAATGAGCTAGGCTTTTGAAGCTCGCATCGCTGTCTCACCTCCGTAGGAGCCCATGCATCCCGACCAACCCACCTGGACCCCGTCACCTGGCGGCTCGCCGGAGCAGCCGCGCCAGGTGCGCCGCATCCTGAAGCTCTTCAAGCCGTACCGCGGCCGGCTCGCGATCGTCGGCCTGCTGGTCGGCGCCTCGTCGCTGGTCTCCGTAGCCACGCCGTTCCTGTTGAAGGAGACGCTGGACGTCGCGATCCCGCAGGGACGCACCGGCCTGCTGAGCCTGCTGGCGCTCGGCATGATCCTCAGCGCAGTCGTCACCAGCGTCTTCGGCGTGCTGCAGACCCTGATCTCCACGACGGTCGGCCAGCGTGTCATGCACGACCTGCGCACAGCCGTCTACGGCCGGCTGCAGCGCATGTCGCTCGCCTTCTTCACGCGCACCCGCACCGGCGAGGTCCAGTCCCGCATCGCCAACGACATCGGCGGCATGCAGGCGACGGTCACCTCCACCGCCACCTCCCTGGTCTCCAATCTCACCAGCGTGGTCGCCACGATCGTCGCGATGGTCGCCCTGGACTGGCGGCTCACCGTCGTCTCGCTGCTCCTGCTGCCGTTGTTCGTATGGATCAGCCGACGCGTCGGCAACGAACGAAAGAAGATAGCCACCCAGCGCCAGAAGCAGATGGCCGCGATGGCCGCCACGGTCACCGAGTCGCTCTCCGTCAGTGGCATCCTGCTCGGCCGCACGATGGGCCGCGCCGACTCGCTCACCAAGTCCTTCGAGAGCGAGTCCGAGAGCCTCGTCGACCTCGAGGTGAAGTCGAACATGGCGGGCCGGTGGCGGATGGCCGTCATCACCATCGTCATGGCCGCCATGCCGGCCGTCATCTACTGGACCGCGGGCATCGCGCTCCAACTCGGCGGGCCGTCCATCTCCATCGGCACGCTCGTCGCGTTCGTCTCGCTCCAGCAGGGCCTGTTCCGGCCGACCGTCAGCCTGTTGTCCACGGGCGTCCAGATCCAGACCTCGCTCGCCCTGTTCCAGCGCATCTTCGAGTACCTCGACCTGCCCATCGACATCACCGAGCCGGACGAGCCGGTCCACCTCGACCGGGTCAAGGGCGAGATCCGTTTCGAGGGCGTCGAGTTCCACTACGACGACAAGAGCGGTGCGATCCTCAAGGACATCGACATCACCGTCCCGCCGGGCGGCAGCCTCGCGGTGGTCGGCCCGACCGGCTCCGGGAAGTCCACGCTCAGCTATCTGGTGCCGCGGCTGTACGACGTGACGGGCGGGCGGGTCACGCTCGACGGTGTCGACGTACGCGACTTGGACTTCGACACGCTCGCCCGCGCGGTCGGCGTCGTGTCCCAGGAGACGTATCTCTTCCACGCCTCGGTCGCCGACAACCTGCGCTTCGCCAAGCCGGACGCCACCGACGAGGAGCTGTACGAGGCGGCGAAGGCGGCCCAGATCCATGATCACATCGCCTCACTGCCCGACGGGTACGACACTGTCGTCGGCGAGCGAGGTCACCGCTTCTCGGGCGGCGAGAAGCAGCGGCTCGCCATCGCCCGCACCATCCTGCGGGACCCGCCGGTCCTGATCCTCGACGAGGCGACCAGCGCGCTCGACACGCGGACCGAACACGCGGTCCAAGAGGCCATCGACGCCCTGTCGGCCAACCGCACGACGCTCACCATCGCCCACCGACTGTCCACCATTCGGGGGGCCGACCAGATCGTCGTCCTCGACGCCGGGCGCACTGTCGAACGGGGCACGCACGAAGAGCTGTTGGAGTTGGGTGGGCGGTATGCCGCTCTTGTTCGGAGGGACGCCCAACTGGAGCCGACAAGATGATGATATGTCGGGTTTATGGCATGCGTCGGGTTACCGTGCCCGCATGCAGAAGAACACTCCGTCACCGAAGCCGATTCGACTGACGCGCCGGGGCCGGCTCGTCCTCTTCACGACCGCAACCGTCGTGGCGGCCACCGCGGTGGCGGTGCTGCTGATCCTGTACAGCGCGGGGGAGAGCCGGACCTTCTCCCTGGTCATCCCGGAGGGCCGACGGGCCGCCCAGGTCTACGAAGCCATCGACAAGGCCCTCGGGCTGGCGCCCGGCGCCACGAAGAAGTCCCTCTCCAAGGCCCACCTCAAGCTTCCGGCCGAGGCGCTGGGCAACCCGGAGGGCTATCTCTTCCCGGCCACCTATCCGATCCATGAGAAGGCGACCCCGGAGTCCGTGCTGGAGTACATGGTCGACACCGCGAACAAGAAGTTCAGCGGCGGCACGATCACCGCGGGTGCCCAGCGCAACGCGATGAGCGTCTATCAGACCGTCACCGTCGCGAGCATCGTGCAGTCCGAGGCGGCGACCAAGGCCGACATGGGAAGGGTGGCGCGGGTCATCTTCAACCGCCTGGAGCGGGGCATGCCGCTGCAGATGGACTCCACCCTCAACTACGCGATGAACCGCTCCACGCTGAACACCACCATGACCGACACGAAGATCGACAGTCCCTACAACTCGTACCAGCGCATGGGCCTGCCGCCGACGCCGATCGCCAATCCGGGACAGGACGCGATGCGTGCCTCGATCAACCCGACGCCGGGCGACTGGCTGTACTTCGTGACGGTCAAGCCGGGCGACACGCGGTTCACGGCGAGTTACGACGAGCAGCGGCGGAACGTCGAGGAGTTCAACCGGTCGCGCGGCAGCAACTCGTCGTCCCACTGAACGCCGCGAACCCGGAGTCCTGCCCGGGACATCCCGTGCGGCCGACTGGCACCCCCGACCCGGGCGGATGTCAGGCGACGGCGGCGACCGGTTCTCCGGCCAGCAGCCGCCTGATGTCCCGTACTGCTGCGCGCCCCGCCCGGTTGGCGCCGATCGTGCTGGCCGACGGGCCGTAGCCGACCAGGTGGATCCGTGGGTCGGAGGCCACCCGAGTGCCCTCGACCCGGATGCCGCCACCCGGCTCGCGCAGCCGCAACGGGGCGAGATGGTCGATCGCGGCCCGGAAGCCGGTCGCCCACAGGATCACATCGGCGTCCACGTGCCGTCCGTCGTCCCATTCCACGCCGTCCGGCACGATCCGGTCGAACATCGGCTGCCGGTCCAGGACGCCGTCCGCGATCGCCTGCCGGACCGCGTCGTTGAGCGGGAGCCCCGTCACTGACACGACGCTTCTCGGCGGCAGCCCCTGCCGTACCCGTTCATCCACAAGCGCCACAGCCGCCCGCCCCACCTCCTCGGTGAACGGTCCCTCGCGGAACACCGGCGGCCGCCGGGTCACCCACGTGGTCGCGGCGGCGTACGGGGCGATCTCCATCAGATGCTGGGTTCCGGAGGCACCGCCCCCGACCACGACCACCCGCTGTCCGGCGAACTCCTCGGGCCCGGGGTACTGGGCCGTGTGCAACTGCCGCCCCCGGAAGGTCTCCTGGCCGGGATAGCGTGGCCAGAAGGGCCGGTCCCAGGTACCCGTGGCGTTGATCAGGGCTCGCGTCGACCACGTCCCGGCCGGCGTCTCGACGAGCAGTCGCCCATCCGTGCCCTCACGCACGGCCCGTACGTCGACCGGCCGGTGCACGCGCAGGTCGAAGGCGCGCTCGTAGGCGTCGAAGTACTCGCTGATGACCTCGGACGACGGCCGCGCCGGATCCGCGTCCGTCAGTTCCATGCCGGGCAGCGCGTGCATCCCGTGCACCTTGCCGTACGTCAGCGAGGGCCAGCGGAACTGCCAGGCTCCCCCGGGACTGGGGGCGTGGTCGAGGACCACGAAGTCGCGGTCCGGCTCGAAACCGGTGCGACGCAGGTGATAGGCGCTGGACAGTCCGGCCTGCCCAGCGCCTATGACGACTACCTCGATCTCATGGACCCCGGTGTTGTTCACGCTTCCACCAACCGCACCGGTGCCGTGGATCTTCCCGACCGGCCCGAGGGGGCGGCGCCCGCTCGCGACGAGGTTGGGCACGGTTGCATGGGTGAGGATGGAGGTATGTCCTATCCTTTCTCTACGCGCATCCTGAATGTCGCCTCCGGTTCCACGGAGACGGTCATCGACCTCACCCGCGACTGCGAGTCCTTCCTCCGTGAGGTGTCGAGCGGCCGGGACGGCCTTCTGAACGTCTTCGTGCCGCATGCCACGGCCGGCGTGGCGATCATCGAAACGGGTGCCGGCAGCGACGACGACCTCCTCACCACCCTCCACACGCTCCTCCCGGCGGACGACCGCTGGCAGCACCGTCACGGCAGCCCCGGCCATGGCCGCGACCACGTTGTCCCGGCCCTCGTCCCGCCCCACGCGACCCTGCCGGTCATCGGCGGCCGACTGGAACTGGGGACGTGGCAATCTGTGTGTCTGGTGGACACGAACACCAGTAACACGGACCGTCGGGTCCGGTTGAGCTTCCTGGGGTGACTTTCTTGCCTGCCGAGGAGCAATTTTTGTCGGTCGGTCGCTGGTCAGGGACGTCGAACGTCGTGCTATGCGTGACGGAATCGGCGTGACGAGGGTGCGTCGTCCCGGTTCATGCGTCATGCAGCGTTGATGTGATCTCGATGACCCATCATGTTGAATGCGTCGCGATCCTTGAGCCTGCCGAAAAGGGCCGCTGACCTGCTGTTTCGTCGAGTGTGCATTATGTGCGCTGTGGGCGTTACAGGCGATATCTTGACGCATATTCGACGCATGCAAGGCGCTTTTGACGCACGTTTGACGCATGTTCTGATGGGGTGTCAGGTGCTCGTTTTCGCAGGCGGCGGTGCGCCGGGCGCGGCCCGTGAGGACCTTGCCTTTACCTTCTCTCGGTGAAGTCGTGCTCGATATATACCGATTTGGGGCTCAGTAGGAGTTGGGCCCGTAGGGGCTCCAGTGACCGAGGAATGGCTTGAGGTCCTCGCCGCTGGCCTTCGGTGGCACGGGCAGCTTCGGTGTCGAGGCGGACTCGGCGAGGTACTGAAGGTGCGCGTCCGCGAACGCGAGCCACTCCTCGATCTCGGTCCTTTCCTGCCCGGGCGGCATTGATGTGGAGTGGTCGCGTACGGCTGTGACGTATTCGCTCAGGCGATTGGCCTGGCGCCAGGCGTCTGCCTGTTCTTCGAGGTGCTTGACGCGATAGGCGTGGGCGTATGCGGCGCGGGCTTCCTGCATGGCGGCTTCCCAGCGCTGTTGCTTCGCTTCTCGGGCCTGCTGGTCCGCGTGGCGTTTGCGTTCGGCGGCTTCACCACGGAGATCGATTTCTTGTGTGATCTTGGCGAGTTGGTCTTCCAGTGGTCGGTCGGGGAGGTCGGTCCATTCGCCGGCGCGGTGCGGGTTGCCGCCGCTGAGGATGAAGCGCAGGCGGTTGGAGGGGGTGTAGTCGGAGCGGGCGATGCGCATCCATGAGTACTTCTTGGCTTCGGCGAGTTCCTTGTCGGTGGGGATGTGCTCGCTGCGGTCCTGTTCTTGAAGGACGAGGAATCCGACGCTTTCGCCTTGGGCGGTGATGGTGAAGTGTGGTGGTGCGCTGCGGCGACGGTGGGGTGGGGGAGCGATTTGCGTGGTGCCGAGCCCTGCCTTATGTCCCTGTGTTTCGGCGGCGATGATGAGGGCCTGGATGATGCGCAGGGCTCGGCCTTGGATTGGTCTGGTGAGGCCCATGGGCTGTGGCTGCTTTTGGAGGGCGGCCACGACGGAGTGGGGTTTGGTGATTCTGGGCGGAACGGGGAGAGGGGTGAGTTCGGCGAGGCGCCAGGCGGGGATGTCGACGAGTTTGATTTCGTAGCCGCGGTGGGTGCGGTATGCGTAGAGCTCTTGTGTGCGGGGGATCTTGCCGGACTTGCGGGCGGCGTTTACCCGGGACGTCCAATTCACCGGGTGTGGGCCGGATTCGATGGGCTTGATGAGGCAGCCATCGTTCGCGGCCAGTTCTTCGAGGAGTTGGTCCGTGTAGTTCGTACGGGCCTTAGGCGCAGTTCTGGGAGGTGGCGGTGTCGGATTGCGGCCGGGCCGCTCGGGTGGTGCAGCGTTCTGCTCGATGGGGCAGATGCCGTGGGAGGCCCTGATGCATATGGTCCCCCCGGTTCCCAGGTGAGCTGCCCCGGAGACAATGCCCGCCGCTTCCACGGGAATTCCCGGCGGGCTGAGAGGGCCTTCGATCGGATGAGGCGTGGTGTATGGCGCGTTTACAGCGAGAACAGCTCTTCCTGGTAGTTCTCGACGATGCCGCGCTGCGGATAGAAGAGGCTGAGCAGCATGAACGTTCTGGGTCGCTTGGACAGGTTGCCGACGAAGCAGTGCACGATGTGGTCCGGTGCGAACATCCGGGTGAACCAACGCTCCCGCAGCTTCTCCTCGACACCCTGCTGCCCGTACTGGCGCAGATACTTGCGGTAGGACTCGCCGGCCTCCCAGTCCCGGAGCGCCATGTCGTGACCGGTGCAGTCGGAGTCATCGCAGCGGAAGCGGTAGCGGAACTCCAGTGGCACCCACTCCAGTTGGCGCAGGCAGGGTTCGTAGGCGCTCGTGCTGGTCGTGTGCGGGTGTCTTGGGTGTAGATCGTTCGTCAGGGTGGTTCGTGGGCTGTTCCGGCTCGTGGTGGCCGGTGCGGTTCCTACGCTGGAGTGTCATGACGGATGAGGGGATGCTGGAGCGGATCGCCACGCGACGTGCCGAGCTGGACCTGCTGGAAGAGGAGCTGGTCAAGCAGCTGGCCGATGTGCGGGTCGAGCGTGATGAGCTGGTGGTGGCCGGGCGGGTCGTGCAGCGGACCAGCGAGCAGGGCTTCGGGGAGTACCTGTCGCTCGCGCCGCCGGCGCCGGAGGTCCAGGTGGGCGGCCGGTCGGTGCTGCTGATCCCGGCCCGCGCCGCCGGTATCGACCCCGACGTGCTGCCGCAGGACCATCAGCGGCTGGTGGCCATCGTGCGGGAGGCGGCCGGGCCGGTCACGGTCCGGGCCGTCGGCGAGGTGCTCGGCCTGCCGGTCGAGGTGCGGGGCAAGCTGGAGCCGCTGCGGGCGAAGCTGAACCGGCTGGCCGACCTGGCTGCGGAAACTCGCCGACGGCCGGTTCACGATCGCCTTCTGAGCCGCCGTGACGGCGACCCTTACCGGATCGCGCCTGCGGTGGGCCCGTGAATTGGCCGCTGGCCTGCGCGGCGAGAGCGGAGGCTGTCCACCCGAAGGTGGTGCCCGGATCGGCGGCGAGCATCCGGACCGCCGTGCGTCCGTCCCACATACCGGCGATTATGCGGACCTTGATATAGGGGCGAGCCGGGCGGGCGGCAGAGCCGGCCGTAAGGGGCGTCCCCGGTGCTCGTTGAAGTTGTGTGAAGAACAAGAACCAGCAGGCCGGGGACGCCGTCTCCCTGGTCTATCAGTGCGCCCTGCCGCTGTCTACGAGAACTGTCCGATACGTCACCGACCTGCTGCGCAAGCACCTGAAGGCAATCAGATCGCGGTGGCGGTCCCTGTCGGCGGGCCGGATCGTCGTGATCGTCCTGGCCGTGCTGCGCCACGACCAGCGCGCCGCCGACCTGGCCGGCGGTAACGGCATCGCGGCCACGACGATCCGCCGCTGGACCGACGAGGTCGTCGCCCTGCTGGCGGCCGGGGTACCGCGCCTGGACCGCGCCCTGGCCAAGGTCGCCAGACGCGGCGGGGAGGCCGTGCTGATCGACGGCACCCTCATCCCCACCCGCCGCCGCACCGGCAAGGACAACCGCAAGAACTATTCGGGGACAAGCGCCACGGCCTGCACTTCCTCGCGCTCACCGACGAACGCGGACGCCTGATCTGGATCTCCGCCGCGAGGCCCGGGCGCACCCACGACATCACCGCCGCCCGCCACGACCACATCGTCGAGCACCTGAAAGCCGCCGGCCGCGCCCCCCGTCGAGCACGGCCTCGCGCACCTGAAGACCTGGCGCATCCTCACCAAACTCCGCACGAGCCCCGCCCGCGCCACTAACCAGCTCCGCGCCCTGCTCGTCCTGACGAACCTCGAACTCGACCGCTGACAGACGATCAAGACCGAAGACAGCCGCCCACGACCAGCACGAGCACCCACGAACCCCGCCACACCAGCAGCCGCACCAGCGAAAACCAAGATGGTGGATCTTCAGTGAAGATCCGACTGGACCTCGGTCAGTCGATGCCTTCGACGATGCGGAAGTCGCGCTCGACGCCGTCGGAGAGGGCGACCAGCGCCTCCTGGTAGGCCGCACTCTCGCGCGCCGCGACGGCCTGCTCGAAGCTGTCGAACTCGATCAGGACGGTGCGCTCGGCGATTCCGGCGTCATGCGCCGCGACCCGACCGCCACGGACGAAGGTGCGACCGCCTGCGGCCTTGACGGCCGGACCGGCCAGCTTGTTGTAAGCAGCCAGCTTCTCAGGGTCTGAAATGGTGCGGTAGACGCTGACCCAGTAGCCCTTGGGCATGGAACCTCCAGTGTTGGGATGAGTGCATCTGACTTACGGGTTGGTCTCGGACGAGCGTCGGCAGGCGAGAGCGAGGCTTGTCAGCGTCGTGATCGCCATGGCGCCGATGCCGACCAGCGCCGCGGTGGTGTAGGCGCTGTCGTCGGGGAAGAGGTGGCCGGGGCCGGTGCCCGCGGCGAGGATCAGGCCGCCGATGGCGCTGCCCAGGGAGTACCCGACGCTGCGGACGACGTAGTTGAAGCTCATGGCGCTCGACGTCTCGCTCTTGGGGGTGACGGCCAGGATGACGCCGGGCATCGCGGCCGAGAAGCCGCCGACGCCGAAGCCGAGCACGCCCATCGCCGCGAACAGTTCGGCCAGGTCCGACCGGGCCGCCGCGAACAGGGCGAACCCGCCGCCGACCACGACGGCGCTGCCGGCCAGGAGCAGGGGGTCGGCGATCCGCGTCCGGACCCGCGGCGTGAGCTTGCCGGCGACGAACCCCAGCACCGAGAACGGGATGAGGACCAGCCCGGCGACGAAGGTCGTCAGCCCGAAGCCGTAGCCGTAGCCGGCGCCGTGCGGCGTCTGCGCGTACCGGGTGATGAGCGTGAGCAGGAGGTACATGCCGATCCCGCCGACGAACATGGCGAGGTTCGCCCCGGCGACCGCCGGGTGCCGCACCGCCCGCACATCGACCAGGGGCGTCGTGCTGCGCAGCTCGATGACGGCCCAGACGCAGAGCAGCACCACCGCGACGACGGCGAGGCCCGCCGCCACGGCGAGGTGCCGGCTCCACAGATTCCGTTCGCCGGCGAGGAACAGCACCAGGAGCAGCGCAGCGGCCAGGACGACCGCGCCTGCCACGTCCACGTGGGCGGAGCGGCCTTCGGGGGCTTCGGGCATGGAGCGCCACGCGGTCAGGAGGGCGGCGGCGGTGACGACCAGGCCGAGGCCGTAGGCGGCCCGTACCCCGCCGAGCTCGGCGAGCAGTGCGGCCAGCGGGTAGCCGACGCCGGCCCCGATGATCGAGACCACCGAGATCAGGGCGATCACGGCCGCGCTGCGTTCCTCGGGGAGGTGGTCCCGGGCCACGCCCATCATCAGCGCCGTCAGCCCGAGCCCGACGCCCTGGGCCGCCCTGCCGGCCAGCAGCCACGCGAACGGCAGCGGCAGCACGGTGAGCGCGCTGCCGGCGACGACGACCGCCAGCGTGGCGAGGATCGTGGC
>NZ_JBEOZU010000023.1:0-128552 GCF_040298185.1 Streptomyces sp. NPDC001634
GGGTCTGGCTCGGGGCAGCCGGAGCCGACGGCGGTGCCGTGAACTCGGGCGCACCCGGGGCCGGAGTCACCGGGGCGGGACGCGGCGCGGGCTTCGGGCCCGGCGTCGGACGCGGACCCGGGGTCGGGGCCGCAGCCGCGGGCCGCTCGGCCACGGGAGGCTTGGGCGCCGGCGGGCGCGGGGCAGCCGGACGTGCGGCCTGCGCCGGGGAGGGCGCGGCCGGCTTCGCCGGTGCGGCCTTGCGCGGGGCGGCGGACTTCGCGCCACCGCCGCTGCCCTGCTGCAGGGCGTCAGTCAGCTTGCGTACTACGGGCGCCTCAATCGTGGAGGACGCCGAACGGACGAATTCACCGAGTTCCTGGAGCTTGGCCATGACGACCTTGCTCTCCACACCGAACTCCTTGGCGAGTTCGTAGACCCGGACCTTAGCCACTTCGCTCCTTTGAGGTCCGGGTTGCGGCCGGACCGTCGCTAGTTCATGGGCGTACTCATCGCGTACTCATCGAGTGCTCATCGCAATCTCGACCTGCTTTCGACTCGCGAGGTACCAGGCCGCACGGAGTTCCGTACGGCGCTTCTTACGGTGTTGCCTGCTCAGCAAGGTGCTGTTCAGCGACGTGCTGTTCAGCCACCTTCTGTCTGCTCGACGTACTGGCGCAACGCCTTTGTGTCGAGCGGTCCCGGGGCGCGCAACGCCCGTGGGAACGCCCGGCGGCGTACCGCCAGGTCAAGACAGGCCGACGCGGGGTGTACATACGCACCCCGGCCGGGCAGCGTACCGCGAGGGTCGGGGACGCAGGCGTCCTCGACCGCCACAGTGCGCAGCAGTTCGATCTTGGCCGCTCGCTCCCGGCACCCCACACAGGTGCGTTCAGGGCATACCCGGGCATGCGTCCGGCCAGACACGGTTAAGTCTACCTCCCCGCAGCGACCTCACCCCTTTGGGGCAAGAATCGAACAGTTGCTGCGCATAAAACTGTCGTGATCTCAGCACCGCCCGGCCGGGATCTATTCCCCGCCGAGGTCAGAGCCGAGCTCGGATGCCTCAGTCCCGCTTCTCGGCGGGCTGCTCGGTGTCGGGACGGATGTCGATCCGCCAGCCGGTCAGCCGGGCCGCAAGACGGGCATTCTGCCCCTCCTTGCCGATCGCCAGCGACAGCTGGTAGTCGGGCACCGTCACGCGCGCTGAGCGGGCCGCGAGGTCCACGACCTCCACCTTGGAGACGCGGGCCGGGGAGAGTGCGTTCGCCACCATCTCGGCCGGGTCGTCCGACCAGTCGACGATGTCGATCTTCTCGCCGTTCAGCTCGCCCATGACGTTGCGCACCCGGCCGCCCATCGGCCCGATGCACGCACCCTTGGCATTCAGACCCGATCGGGTGGATCGCACTGCGATCTTCGTACGGTGACCGGCCTCGCGGGCGATCGCGGCGATCTCCACGGAGCCGTCGGCGATCTCCGGCACCTCCAGCGCGAAGAGCTTCTTCACCAGATTGGGGTGGGTACGCGAAAGAGTGACGGACGGACCGCGCACACCCTTCGCCACCCGAACGACGTACGAGCGGATCCGCTTGCCGTGCTCATACGTCTCGCCCGGCACCTGCTCCTGCACCGGCAGGATGGCCTCCAGCTTGCCGATGTCCACGAGCACGTTCTTCGGGTCCCGGCCCTGCTGGACCACACCGGTGACGATGTCGCCCTCACGGCCCGCGTACTCGCCGAGGGTCGCGTCGTCCTCGGCGTCGCGCAGGCGCTGCAGGATGACCTGCTTGGCGGTGGTGGCGGCGATCCGCCCGAAGCCCGACGGGGTGTCGTCGAACTCGCGCGGCTCCTGCCCCTCCTCCAGGTCCTCGGGGTCCTCCTTCGCCCACACAGTCACATGGCCGGTCTCCCGGTTGAGCTCCACGCGCGCGTGGCGGCGGCTTCCCTCGGTGCGGTGGTAGGCGATGAGGAGGGCCGACTCGATCGCCTCGACCAGCAGGTCGAAGGAGATCTCCTTCTCCCGTACCAAACCCCGCAGGGCGCTCATGTCGATGTCCACGGCTACGCCTCCTCTTCCTTCTCGTCCTTCTTGTCCTTACGGCTGAACTCGACCTGGACGCGCGCCCTGGCGATGTCCGGGAAGACGAGTCTGCGGGCGGTGGCCTTGCGGCCCTTCACACCGGGCACTTCCAGGTCGAGGCCTTCGTCGTCGGCCTTCAGGATCCTGGCGACCAGTTCGCCGCCCTCGGCCAGCTGGAACTTCACCAGCCGGCCCGTGGCCCGAACGTAGTGCCGGTGTTCCTTGAGGAGGCGCTCCGCGCCCGGGGTGCCGACCTCCAGGTCGTACGCGCCCTCGCCCATCGCGTCCGTCTCGTCGAGCTTCGCCGAGAGCGCGCGGCTCACATCGGCGATCTGGTCCAGATCGGCACCGGTGTCGGAATCGACGACGACGCGCAGCACCCGCTTGCGTCCGACGGAGTCCACCGCGATCTCTTCGAGATCGAGTCCCTGGGAGTTGACGAGCGGTTCCAGCAGTTCTCGCAGCCTGTCGCTCTGGGTGGTGCTCATCCGGGTGACTCCTCGGCCGCGTGTGCTGTTGTGGTTGGGTCGCGTGTCAGGTCAAAGGGTATCCGGTCCCGGGGTGTGTTGCCGTCCACCTGCGCCGCCTTGCGGGGGACGTGCGATCGGCCGAGCCGATGGCGGGTGCCGGGGTGGCGCGCGGGTACGGTGATCACGGACGAGCCGCCCATGTGTTCGCCCATCCTTTCGTACGAAGTCTTCGAGGACGTCTGCCGTGCCGTTCCCCCCGCACCCGCGCAACCTCCTGCGCAGAAGGAGCCTGCTCGCCTCGGCCGCGGGTGCCGCGCTGCTCGCGGGCTGCTCCGGCGCCTCCGACTCGACCGCCACGGGCGGCAGCCCCTCGGCCGCCGACCGGGCACGCGCGCGTGCGGCCCGCGACAGTGAGGCGCTGGCCGAGCGGTACACGGCCGTGATCGCCACCCATCCCGCGCTTGCGGCGCGGCTGCAGCCGCTGCGGGCGGAGGTCGTCCGGCATGTGGAGGCGTTCGGCGGCGGCTCCGGTGCCACGGCGTCCCGTACGGCCTCGCCGTCCCCCTCGGCCTCGGCGTCGGCCTCCCCCAGTGCGTCTCCCGTGCCCACGGACCCCAAGGCCGCCCTCGCCGGCCTGGCCACCGCCGAGCGGACCCTGGCCGACCGGCGGGCCAGGGCGCTGCTGGACGTGCCCGGCGAGCTGGCGCGGCTGATGGCGTCCGTGGCGGCGGCCGGGGCCGCGCACGCATACCTGCTGACGGAAGGCGAGAAGTGAGCACGACCACCGGCACTCCGGGCACGACCACCGGCACTCCGGGCACGGCCGGCAGCACACCGTCACCGATGGCTCGGAGCAGCGAGCTGGCGGCCCTGCAGGCCGCGCTGCGTGCCGAGCACGCGGCGGTGTACGGCTACGGCGTCGTCGGCGGGCGGATCCAGCCGGACCGGCAGGAGGAGGCGCGGGCCGCGTACGACGCCCACCGCGCCCGCCGGGACGAACTGGCCCGGGCCGTACGGGACCTGGGCGGCACGCCGGACGCCGCCGCGGCCGCGTACGTGCTGCCCTTCTCCGTCCCGGACTCCGCCACCGCCGTGCGGCTCGCCGCCGAACTGGAGGAGCGGGTGGCGGGGGTGTACTCCGATCTCGTACGGGCCTCGACGGGCGAGCGGCGGGGCTTCGCCGCCGGGGCGCTGCGGGAAGCGGCGGTGCGTGCGGTGCGCTGGAGCGGCGAGAGCGTAGCCTTCCCTGGTCTCGCAGAGCGGGCGGCGGCCACCCCCACCGCGTCGGCGACACCGCGGATCTGAGTCGTACGCGCACACCGCACGCGTGCGAAGCCGACCTGGAAGGGAACAACTCGCGCATGGCTTTCGAACCGCCGCAGCGCCTCGTACGGGCACTTGGCGAGACGCAGCGGGACGGTGGCGCCGAGTGGCTGGACACGCTCTCCGGGCTGGCCCGACAAGCCCTTGATCTACGCGAGTTGACCGTGGAACGGGTCCAGGCGCCGGGCGGCCGCAGCAGCCTGGTGCTGCTCGTGCGGCAGGCCGACGGCACGCCCGCCGTGCTGAAGCTCGTGCCGCCCTGGGCCCGGCCCGAGGGCGAGCGGGCGGCCCTGGTGCACTGGGGCGGCTCCGGCGCCGTACGGCTTCTGGACGCGGATGCCGAGCACGGGGTGCTGCTGCTTGAGCGACTGCACCCGGAGATGTCCGTGCGCTCGTTGCCGGAGGCGAAGGCCCTGCTGGAGGCGGCCGACACACTGCGGCGGCTGTGGGTCGAGCCCCCTGCCGGTGCTGCCTTCGAGACGGTGGCCGCGCGGACCGGGCGGCAGGCCCGGGCGATGCGGGCGGGCGCGGAGACGGACCCCGAGGCCGCACCGCTGGTCGATGCGGCGCTGGCGGCCCGCGAGGAACTGCTCGCGTCCCCGCCCGAGGAGCGTCTGCTGCACGGCACCCTGCGGCAGAGCAAGATCCTCGCCGGCGAGCGGATGCCGTGGCTGGCCGTGGGGCCCGACCCGGTGGTCGGGGAGTGCGCCTTCGACCTGGCGCGGCTGGTGCGCGACCGGGTGGAGGACCTGATCGCGTCGCCCTCCGGTGCGTCGATCACCCGCCGCCGGGTGAAGCGGCTCGCGGAGTCACTCGACCTGGACCAGGAGCGGCTGCGCGGCTGGACGCTGTTCCGGGCGGTGGAGTCCGGCGTACGGGCCCGCCGGGTCGGCCGCCCGCAGGATGCCGAGCTGCTGCTGGAGTTCGCTACCTGGCTGTAGCGGTCTGTCCGGGACCGGCACGATGCCGTCTGCTGCCGGTGGCTGGTCGCGCCCACGCGGCGGAGCCGCATGATGCCTCAGCCTCGCGCCCCTGATGGGGCGCCGTCGCGCCTCCGGGGCGTGCGCGAGTAGCCGCCCCGCCGCCAGCGGCGGGCGGTCGTGCCGGATGTCGCCAGGCCGCCGCTGCGGATGCCGACCGTGGCGTACGAGCCCTGCGCGGGAGTCTCGTCCACCTGACCCGTGACGTCCTGGACGCGGACGCGCCAGCCGCCCGCCGGGGACTCCTGCATCGTGCCGATCAGCGCGAACACCCCGGCGGCCGCCGACAGCGTGATCGCCGCCGCGGCGGCCGCCGTACGCCGTGCTCCTCTGCGGACCGCTGCCGCGGCGCCTCGTTCCCTGGTTGTCATGACCGTTCCCCTCCGCAGTGACGCTCTGTCACGCCCTACGGTCGGGGAACGGCCTGAGAGAAGTCTGTGAGGCGCCCATACGCCTCGACAGAAGCCTCTGAGAGGTGCCTTTAATTACGCCGTCGGGCGAGTTGTCACGCCGTCAGGCGGGCGATCGCCTCGTCCACCGTCAGCTCCTCGCGCTCGCCGGTCTTGCGGTCCTTCAGCTCCAGTACGCCCTCGGCGGAGCGGCGGCCCGCCACCAGGATCTGCGGCACACCGATGAGCTCGGCGTCGGTGAACTTCACGCCCGGCGAGACGCCGGCCCGGTCGTCCACCAGGACGCGCACGCCGGCCGCGGCCAGCTTCTGGGAGACATCCAGGGCCAGCTCGGTCTGCAGGGCCTTGCCCGCCG
The DNA here is from genome assembly GCF_040298185.1 of Streptomyces sp. NPDC001634. Lineage (NCBI taxonomy): Bacteria > Bacillati > Actinomycetota > Actinomycetes > Kitasatosporales > Streptomycetaceae > Streptomyces > Streptomyces sp. NPDC001634. The sequence goes on from NZ_JBEOZU010000023.1 coordinate 5,601, forward strand.
CCACCACATGCACATCGGCCGGGGCGACCTCCTTGGGCCAGACGAGCCCGTGCTCGTCGGCGGTCTGCTCGGCGAGCGCGGCGACCGCGCGGGAGACACCGATGCCGTAGGAGCCCATGGTCACGCGGACCGGCTTGCCGTTCTGGCCGAGGACGTCGAGCTTGAGGGCGTCGGTGTACTTGCGGCCCAGCTGGAAGATGTGGCCGATCTCGATGGCGCGGTCGAGCTTGAGGCCCGTGCCGCACTTCGGGCAGGGGTCGCCCTCCTGCACCACCACGACGTCCACGTACTGGTCCACCTCGAAGTCGCGGCCCACGACGACGTTCTTGGCGTGCATGCCGTTCTTGTTGGCACCGGTGATCCAGGAGGTGCCGGGGGCCACGCGCGGATCGGCGATGTACTTGACCTTCTCCAGGCCCTGCGGGCCGACGTAGCCGCGGACCAGGTCCGGGCGGCCCGCGAAGTCGGCCTCGGTGACCATCTCGACGACCGCCGGGGCGAAGTGCGTCTCGACCTTGTCCATGTCGACCTCGCGGTCGCCGGGCACGCCCACGGCGACGATCTCGCCGTCGACCTTGACGAGGAGGTTCTTCAGGGTGGCGGAGGCCGGGACACCGAGGTGGGCTGCGAGGGTCTCGATGGTCGGGGTGTCCGGGGTCGGGATCTCCTCGAGCGCGGGCACGTCCGAGCCGTCGACCGGCTTCAGCTCGTACGAGATCGCCTCGGTGTTGGCCGCGAAGTCGCAGTTCGGGCAGTCCGCGAACGTGTCCTCGCCGGCTTCGGCCGGGGCGAGGAACTCCTCGGACTTGGAGCCGCCCATCGCGCCCGCGGTCGCGGCGACGATCCGGTAGTCGAAGCCGAGGCGCTCGAAGACGCGCTGGTAGGCCTGGCGGTGCAGGGCGTAGGACTGGGCGAGGCCCTCGTCCTCCAGATCGAAGGAGTACGAGTCCTTCATCAGGAACTCGCGGCCGCGCAGGATGCCCGCGCGGGGCCGGGCCTCGTCACGGAACTTGGTCTGGATCTGGTAGAGGATGACCGGCAGGTCCTTGTAGGAGGACGCCTGGTCCTTCACCAGCAGGGTGAAGATCTCCTCGTGGGTGGGGCCGAGGAGGTAGTCGCCGCCCTTGCGGTCCTGGAGACGGAACAGCTCCTGGCCGTACTCGTCCCACCGGCCGGTCGCCTCGTACGGCTCACGCGGCAGCAGGGCGGGGAGCAGCACCTCCTGGGCGCCGATCGCGTCCATCTCCTCGCGGACGATCCGCTCGACGTTGGCCAGCACCTTCTTGCCGAGGGGCAGCCAGGACCAGATTCCGGCCGCCGTACGGCGGACGTAGCCGGCGCGGACGAGGAGCTTGTGGCTGAGGACCTCGGCGTCCGCCGGGTCGTCACGCAGCGTCTTCGCCATCAACTGGGACATGCGCTGGACCGTTGCGTTCGCCATGATTCTCGTACTCCTGCTGCGTAAGGATGATGGCTAGGAGGTTAGCCGGGCAGCCTGTGCGGGCGGAAATTCATTCAGCGTCTGCGCAGGGGCAGCGGGGCACCCATCACGGCGTACGGCTTGGGTGCGCTGGGGAAGAGCACCTGCCGCGCCAGGTCCATATAGCCCAGTGAGCGGTACAGACCCCGGGCCGGGCTGTCGGTGTCGATCGCCGAGAGGATCGAGCGCGGTTCGGATGCGCCGTCGGTGATGGTCGTGATCAGGGAGCGGCCGATGCCCCGGTTCTGGTAGCGCGGATGGACGTGCAGCTCGGTGATCACGAAGGAGTTGTCCAGCCAGGCGTCGTGGCCCTGGGCCCGCAGATACGGTTCGACAACGGTGGACCACCAGTGGGCACGGTCGTTGGGCATGCCGTAGACGAACCCGACGAGCCGTCCGTCGGAGGTGGTGGCGCCGAATGCTCGGGCTCCCGGGAAGGTCATGTGCCGCAGGACGATCTGGCGGCGTACGGCGATCTCGTCGGCGCCGAGCCCGAACGCGACGGCCTGGACGGCGAGAGCCTCGTCGACGCGGGCGGGCAGGTCCAGAGGGCCGATCACGACGTCGTCGGCGTGGCGGTGACCGTGACCGGGAAAGCGCAGCATGTCCGGGAGCCTACCGGGGCGCTTCGCCGGATGACTCCGGGGAAGGCGGTCGTCAGAACAGCACGCTCATGAACGCGCCGATCTCCTGGAAGCCCACCCTGTGGTAGGTCCGCCTCGCGGCGGTGTTGAAATCGTTGACGTACAGGCTCACCAGCGGTGCCACGTCCGCCAGCGCATACCGCAGTACCGCTGCCATGCCGGGGGCCGCGATGCCCCGGCCGCGGTACTCGGGGGCCACCCACACCCCCTGGATCTGGCAGGCGAGCGGTGTCGCCGCGCCGATCTCCGCCTTGAAGACGACCTTGCCGCTGTCGTCGAGGCGGGCGAACGAGCGGCCGGAGCCGACGAGTTCGGCGACCCGGGCCTGGTAGAGGAGGCCGCCGTCGCCTGCCATCGGGGAGACGCCGACCTCCTCGGTGAACATCGCCACGCACGCCGGCATGATCGTCTCCATCTCGTCCTTGCGAATGCGGCGGACGTACGGATCCGGGGCGATGTCGGCGGGCATGTGGTCGGTGACCATGAGCGGCTGGTGGGCGCGGATCTCGCGGGCCGGTCCCCAGCTCGGCTCCAGCAGCCGCCACAGCTGGGCGGTGGCCTCGGCCGGGCCGACGATCGAGGAGCAGCGGCGGCCAGCCCGCCGGGCACGGTCGGCGAAGGCCCGCACGGCGCGCGGGTTCGCACAGATCGGGACGAGGTTGGCGCCCGCGTAGCAGAGCGAGGTCAGCATGCCGTCCTCGTACCAGCCCCACATCTCGCCGCCCAGACGCCAGGGGTCGAGGCCCGCGACCTGGACGCGGGACGTCACGAAGGCGTTCGTGACCGGCTCGCGGTCGAGGACGGCGAGCGCGGCGTCCAGGTCACTCGGTTCGAGGACCCGGGTGGTGGTCTGCGTCAACACGTGCGGGAACCTCACCCTGCGGTCTGCTGATCTCCGCACTGTACCTGGCGTGCCTTTGGCTCGCCGCCCGGCATCTCGGACCGTGGGTACGCCATCACTCAGGGTTGCCGGGTGGCGAACCCTATGAATGCGGTCCAGGCGGCGGGCGGGAGTGTGAGGGTGGGGCCGGTTCCGGGGGCTTGCTTGGAGTCGCGGACGTGGATGGTGGTCGGGGCGGTGGCGACCTCGACACATTCGCCGCCGTCCCCGCTGCTGTAGCTGGACTTGCGCCAGGTGAGGGCTACTTCGACGCACTGGCCTCCCTGTCCATCGCTATAGCTGCTCTTGAACCACTTCAGCTCGGACGGTTCTTGGAGGTTCATGTCTCTCCCAGCAACTTTTCGACGAAGGCTAGCGATTCGCGGGGCGTCAAGGCTTGGGCACGCAGGACGCCGTACTGCTCCTCAAGTTCTCTGACCGTCCCGCGATCGGTGAACAGGCGGCTGTGCTTATACGCCTCCACGTAGGCGATCCTGCGCCCTTCTTTCGTCTCGATCAAGGTGAAGGGACCGGTGAGCGCGGCGTGTTCTTCACGGTCCGTCGGCATGACCTGAATCTCAACGTGCCGCCGCTGGCCGATGAGCAGAATCTGCTCCAACTGCCCCCGGGTGACCGTCCGCCCACCGAGACGCCTACGTAGGACCGACTCCTCGATGACAAAGCTGGTGGTAGGCAACGGCTTCCTGGAGAAGAACTGTTGTCGGGCCAGGCGAGCTGCTACGCGCTGTTCAATCGTCTCCTCGTCCAGCACAGGGCGGTACATCGTGAACACCGCCCGCGCGTAGTCCTCCGTCTGCAAGAGCCCGTTGACGACTCGAGCGTCGTACACGTGCCACTCCACCGCCTCCTTCTCCAACTTCGCCGCATCCTGGAAGAACGCCGGATACTGCGCCCTCTCCATCTCCTCGACCAGCTCCAGCAACACACCATGCCCCCCGAGCAGTTCATCCGCCCGCCCGATGAACCCGGCCGACGGAATCCGTCGCCCCTGCTCGAACGACGCAATCGTCGACTCGGAGTACCCCGTATGCGAGCCGAGTTCCCCCCGCCCCATCCCCGCCACCGTCCGCAACCTCTTCAACTGCCGCCCGAAAATGTGCGGTACACCCGTCGCCTGATCCTCGCTCATACACCCCTCACCGCTCTCGCGCAGCCTCGGTTACGGCTCACCCCACGTACAAACGCATCCCGACCACGTACAACGTGCCGCCGTCCCGGCTGAGCCCCTGGTCAACGCTACGCAGAGTGCGCGACCGTGAGCGATATGAAGTCGGCAATCCCATCCAACTGGCATATGCAGAAGCGCACCGCGCCCGCACACGAGTTCGCCATGCGTTTCACTTCCACCCCACGCGGCGCACGGCTCGCCAGGCGTCTCGTCTCCCACCGCCTCCATGAATGGGGCCACCCCTACGACGGCCCCCTCAACGAAGCCGTCACCCTCATCGCCGCCGAGCTGGCCGCCAATGCCGTACGGCACGGGCACGTACCGGGGCGCGACTTCCACCTCCGGCTCACCGAGACCCCGGAAACCGTGCGGCTCGAAGTCTCCGACACCCGTACCGAACGGCTTCCCGAGCCCCGGCCCCCGCAGGACCCGGCGGACGACGAGTCCGGGCGCGGGCTGTTACTGGTCGAGGCGCTGGCCGACCGGTGGGGCGTCGAGCCGCGCAGCCCCGGCAAATGCGTATGGGCGGAAGTGCGCACGAACGACCGAGTCCCGCCACCGACAGGTGACGGGACTCTCGAAAAGGTGCGCGGAAGCGGACCGGATCAGCCGGCGACCGCGACCGACGGCTCGCCGGAGGCGACGCCCTCGGCCTCCATCTGCTCGGCCAGCTTCATGGCCTCCTCGATGAGGGTCTCCACGATCTTCGACTCGGGCACGGTCTTGATGACCTCGCCCTTGACGAAGATCTGACCCTTGCCGTTGCCGGAGGCGACGCCGAGGTCGGCCTCGCGGGCCTCGCCGGGGCCGTTGACGACGCAGCCCATGACCGCGACGCGCAGCGGGACCTCCATGCCCGTGAGGCCCGCCGTGACCTCCTCGGCCAGCTTGTAGACGTCGACCTGGGCGCGTCCGCAGGACGGGCAGGAGACGATCTCCAGGCCGCGCTGCTTCAGGTTCAGCGACTCCAGGATCTGGTTGCCGACCTTGACCTCCTCCACCGGAGGCGCGGACAGCGAGACGCGGATGGTGTCGCCGATGCCCTGGGAGAGCAGCGCGCCGAAGGCCACCGCCGACTTGATCGTGCCCTGGAAGGCGGGACCGGCCTCCGTGACGCCCAGGTGGAGCGGGTAGTCGCACTGGGCGGCCAGCTGGCGGTAGGCCTCGATCATCACGACCGGGTCGTTGTGCTTGACCGAGATCTTGATGTCGCGAAAGTCGTGCTCCTCGAAGAGGGAGGCCTCCCAGAGGGCCGACTCGACGAGTGCCTCCGGGGTCGCCTTGCCGTACTTCTGGAGCAGCCGACGGTCCAGCGAGCCCGCGTTGACGCCGATACGGATCGGGGTGCCGTGATCCCTGGCCGCCTGCGCGATCTCCTTGACCTTGTCGTCGAACTGCTTGATGTTGCCGGGGTTCACCCGGACGGCCGCGCAGCCCGCCTCGATCGCCGCGAACACGTACTTCGGCTGGAAGTGGATGTCCGCGATCACCGGGATCTGCGACTTCTTCGCGATCGTCGCGAGCGCGTCGGCGTCGTCCTGCGTGGGGCAGGCGACGCGGACGATCTGGCAGCCCGACGCCGTCAGCTCCGCGATCTGCTGGAGCGTCGCGCCGACGTCCGACGTACGCGTGGTCGTCATCGACTGCACGGAGACCGGGGCGTCTCCGCCCACTGCCACGGTTCCGACCTGGATCTGCCGGCTCTTCCGGCGCTCGGCGAGCTTGGTCGGAACGGACGGCATGCCGAGTGAAATCGCAGTCATCTGCTGTGCAACCCCAAGTTGTGGATCAAGGTCCGGTCCCGGAACGGCGGGCTCCAAGCCTTGAGATTACGCCACGGGCGTGGACCCCAGCACATCACCGTCCGTAAACCCACCCGATAGGGCGGCGGCCGGGAAGCAGTCTCCCCGGCCGCCGCCAACGCCTTATGGCTACGAGATTTTCACGGGGTTAACGACGTCCGCGATCAGGACCAAGATCGTAAAGCAGATGAACACACTGGCCACCACGTACGCCACCGGCATCAGCTTCGCCACATCGAACGGACCCGGGTCCGGGCGGCGCAGCACCTTGGCCACAGCGCGGCGCAGCGATTCCCACAGGGCGCCCGCGATGTGCCCGCCGTCGAGCGGAAGCAGCGGAAGCATGTTGAACAGGAACAGGGACAGGTTGAAGCCCGCGACGAGCAGCAGCATCATCGCGATCTGCTGGGACGGCGGGATGTCGAGGGTGAAGACCTCACCGCCGACCCGGGCGGCGCCGACCACGCCCATCGGGGAGTCGGGCCGGCGCGGGGCGTTGTCGAAGGCCGCGTCCCACAGGGCGGGGATCTTGCCGGGCAGGGAGACCAGCGACTCGATGCCGCTCTGCATCATGTCGCCCATGCGCTGCACGGACTGGTCGAAGGACTGCTGGACGATGCCGGTGGCGGGTGTGAAGCCGAGGAAGCCGGCGTACACGTACTTGCCCTCGACATAGCCGCCGTTGCCGTCCGTCTTGCTCACCTGGTTCTTGATCAGGTGGGCGTGCAGGTCGACCTGCTGCCCCTTGCGCTCGACGGTGATCGTGACGTCCTTGCCGGGGTTGGCGCGGATGTCGGACTGGAGGGCGGACCAGTCCTTCACCTGCGTCCCGTCGAACGCGACGATCTTGTCGCCCGGCTTGAGGCCGGCGGCCTGGGCGGGCGCGACCGGGTCGCCCTTCTCGCACCTCGCACGGTTGTCACTCTGCTGGATGACGCAGTCGGAGACCTTGCTGACCGTGGTGGTCTGGGACTGGACGCCGAAGCTCATCATCACACCGAGGAAGATCGCCACGGCGAGGACCAGGTTCATGAAGGGGCCCGCGAACATGACGATGACCCGCTTCCACGGCTTGCGCGTGTAGAAGAGGCGGTCCTCGTCACCCGGCTGCAGTTCCTCGAAGGACTGCGCCCGGGCGTCCTCGATCATCCCGCGCCACGGCGAGGTGGAGCGGGCCTCGATACGGCCGTCCGGGCCCGGCGGGAACATGCCGATCATGCGGATGTAGCCGCCGAGCGGGACCGCCTTGATGCCGTACTCGGTCTCGCCCTTCTTGCGCGACCAGATGGTCGGGCCGAAGCCGACCATGTACTGCGGCACCCGGATGCCGAAGAGCTTGGCCGTCGACAGATGCCCCAGCTCGTGCCACGCGATCGAGACAAGCAGGCCGAACACGAAGACGACTATGCCGAGGATCATCATCAAGGTCGTCATGCACGAGCCTCCGCGATTGCCGTCTGCGCCGTCTGCGCCGTAAGTTCCCTGGCCCGGGCGCGCGCCCAGGTCTCTGCTTCGAGGACGTCCGCGACGGTCAGGGAAGTTCCCGTACGGGGGGTGCCGTGCTCCTCAACCACCCGTGTGACCGTATCCATGATCCCGTTGAACGGCAGCGCGCCGTTCAGGAACGCGTCGACGCACTCCTCGTTGGCGGCATTGAACACCGCCGGGGCCGTGCCCGCGAGCTGCCCCACATGCCGGGCGAGTCCGACCGACGGGAACGCCTCGTTGTCGAGCGGGAAGAACTCCCAGGTCGACGCCGTGCTCCAGTCGAAGGCGGGCGCCGCGTCGGGCACCCGCTCGGGCCAGCCGAGTCCGATGGCGATCGGCCCCCGCATGTCGGGGGGCGTCGCCTGCGCCAGTGTCGATCCATCCGTGAATTCCACCATCGAGTGGACATACGACTGCGGATGCACGACGACCTCAATGCGATCGAAGGGAATGTCGTACAGCAGGTGCGCCTCGATCACTTCCAGGCCCTTGTTGACCAGGGTGGCGGAGTTGATCGTGATGACCGGGCCCATGGCCCAGGTGGGGTGCGCGAGGGCGTCCTTGGGTGTGACGTCCGCCAGCTCCGCCTTCGTACGGCCGCGGAAGGGCCCGCCGGAGGCGGTGACGACAAGTTTGCGCACATCGGCGCGGGTGCCGGAGGCGAGAGCCTGGAACAGGGCGGCGTGCTCGGAGTCGACCGGGATGATCTGGCCGGGCTTGGCCAGGGCCTTCACCAGCGGGCCGCCGACGATGAGCGACTCCTTGTTGGCGAGCGCGAGCGTACGGCCCGCCTCCAGGGCGGCGAGGGTGGGCGCGAGGCCGATGGATCCGGTGATGCCGTTGAGGACGGTGTGGCAGTCGGAGGCGGCGAGGCGGGTGGCCGCTTCGGGTCCGGCGAGTATCTCGGGCAGGGCCTCGCCGGGGCCGTACTGCGCGGTGAGCGCCTCCCGCAGGGCCGGTACGACGTCCTCGCGCGCGACCGCGACCGTGCGCACCCGCAGGCGACGGGCCTGCTCGGCGAGCAGTCCGACCCGGCCGCCGGCCGCGGAGAGACCGGTGACCTTGAACCGGTCGGGGTTGCGCAGCACGAGGTCGATGGCCTGGGTGCCGATCGAGCCGGTGGAGCCGAGGATCACGACGTCCCGCACTCCGTCCACGGGGTCGAAGACGAGATGGGGGTCGGCAAGAGGGGCTGGACTGTCGCTCATCCCTCCATTGTGGCCGTACGGCTCCGCCGCGAGGACAGGGTGTCGCTTTCCTCTCCGGCGGGTCGTTCCACAGGCTTGGATGTACAGGTCTCAACAGGAGCTCACCGCGAAGGGGCGGCACCGCCCGGCGGGCGCGGTCGACCTGCTCGTCGCCGCGCCCGCCGGGCTCCGGGGTCTCACAGCCTGTAGGTGCGGTTCACCGGATCGGCCGGTGGACGTTCTCCCGCCGGCTCGCACCCGGCGTCGCGTCCGCGATCCAAGGACCTTCGCCGGACGGGTCCACGACCCCCTGCTCCAGCCATTCGTAGGTGCCGGACAGGATGCCCTTGACCACCTTGCGGTCGAGGTCGTCGGTGTTGGTCCACAGCCTGCCGAACAGCTCGTCGACGCGGACGCGGGACTGCCTGCAGAAGACGTCGGCCAGCTGGTACGCCTCGCGTCCGTGCTCTCCGGTCCTGCGCAGGTGCTCGGCGCGCACGCAGGCCGCGCTCATCGCGAACAGTTCGGCGCCGATGTCCACGATCCGCCCCAGGAAGCCCTGTTTGGTCTCCATACGGCCCTGCCAGCGGGACATGCCGTAGAAGGTGGACCGGGCGAGCTTGCGGGCGCTCCGCTCCACGTACCGCAGATGCGCAGAGAGGTCGATCTCCTGGTGGAACTCGCCGTAGGCGCCCGGGATCCGGCCCGGTCCGGCGACCAGCTTCGGCAGCCACTTGGCGTAGAAGACACCGGCGTTCGCACCCGCCTTCGCCTTGTCGGCCAGGGACTTGTCCGGATCGATCAGGTCACCGGCCACGGACAGGTGGGCGTCCACCGCCTCGCGCGCGATCAGCAGGTGCATGATCTCCGTGGAGCCCTCGAAGATGCGGTTGATGCGCAGATCGCGCAGCATCTGCTCGGCCGGTACCGCCCGTTCGCCGCGGGCCTTGAGGGACTCGGCGGTCTCGAAGCCGCGGCCGCCGCGGATCTGGACCAGTTCGTCGGCCATCAGCCAGGCCATCTCGGAGCCGTACAGCTTGGCGAGCGCGGCCTCGATACGGATGTCGTTGCGGTCCTCGTCGGCCATCTGCGACGACAGGTCGACGACCGCTTCCAGGGCGAAGGTCGTCGCCGCGATGAAGGAGATCTTCGAACCGACCGCCTCGTGCAGCGCGACCGGCTTGCCCCACTGCTCACGGGCGCCCGTCCACTCGCGGGCGATCTTCAGACACCACTTGCCCGCACCCACGCACATCGCGGGCAGGGACAGGCGGCCGGTGTTCAGTGTGGTCAGGGCGATCTTCAGGCCCGCGCCCTCGGGGCCGATGCGGTTGGCCGCCGGTACGCGGACGCGGTGGAAGCGGGTGACGCCGTTCTCGAGGCCGCGCAGGCCCATGAAGGCGTTGCGGTTCTCGACGGTGATGCCTTCGGAGGCCGCTTCGACGACGAACGCCGTGATGCCGCCCTTGTGGCCCTCGGACTTGGGGACCCGCGCCATGACGACGAGCAGATCGGCGACCACGCCGTTCGTGGTCCACAGCTTCACCCCGTCGAGGACGTAGTCGTCGCCGTCCGGTACGGCCGTGGTGGCCAGACGGGCCGGGTCGGAGCCCACGTCCGGCTCGGTGAGCAGGAACGCGGAGATGTCGGTACGGGCGCAGCGCGGCAGGAACGTGTCCTTCTGCTCCTGGGTGCCGAAAAGTTTCAGCGGCTGCGGTACTCCGATCGACTGATGCGCGGACAGCAGCGCGCCGATGGCGGGGCTCGCCGAGCCGACCATGGCGAGCGCCTTGTTGTAGTACACCTGGGTGAGGCCGAGACCGCCGTACTTCGTGTCGATCTTCATGCCGAAGGCACCGAGGTCCTTGAGGCCGTTGATCGTCTCGTCGGGGATCTGCGCCTCGCGCTCGATGAGGGCGCCGTCGATCCGCGTCTCGCAGAAGTCGCGCAGCTTGGCGAGGAACTCCTCACCGCGCTGTACGTCCTCGTCGGCGGGCAACGGGTGCGGGTGGATCAGGTCGAGCCGGAAACGGCCGAGGAACAGTTCCTTGGCGAAGCTGGGCTTGCGCCAGTCATGCTCACGTGCGGCCTCCGCGACCTGGCGGGCCTCACGCTCGGTGACGGTGGGCTTGGGAGTCGGTGCTGGTGATGCGGGCATGAGGCTCACCTCGCCGCGAATCGGGATCTTTTGGATCGTACGCCGTTCAAGCGTTCCGTACAGCGATCAAGCATGTTGTACGGCGATCTTGCGGGCGTACGTTACTGATCGGTGCTACTCGATCGTTCGTACCCGATTCAGGGCGAGGTCACCAGTCCTCGCGCAGTCACCCGCGCGCCAAAAAACCTCAGCCGATGTCCACCGAGTACGCCTTCGTGTCAAGTCGGCCCGTGCCCTCGAAGACCTCGGTGCCCGACTCGATGCCGGAGACGTACTTGTCGTTGCTCAACAGCTTGCGGCGGACCAGGGCCTGGGTGAAGTCGTCCAGGTTGAGGGTGACCTTGGTGGTGTTGGCGCGCCGGACGAAGGAGTACACCTTCCAGCCGATGTCACCCTGGTAGATGTCCCACATGGCGCCGTCGAGGCTCGCCGTGAAGCGGAGCCGCACTGCACGAACACGTGTCCCATTGGTCGCTGAAGATGACTACGCTGCCACAAGCGGAACCTGGCAGCGGGTAGCGTCGTCACGTCAGTCCGCGAGCCCCTTGAAGGCACGAACCGGCGGAGGCCGGGGACACGGTTGTACGTGGCGTCGACCGGACTGTCGTCATCGGGTGCTGCCCGATGTGGGTGCCTGTCACCGTACCCGCACCTCCTGACTCGGGGGGGGTGGATGCGACCCGTGACCGTCCTGCCGTAGGGGGCAGTCGGGAGCGCGACGAGGTGTGAACAGCCGAGCCGACAAGCTCAGCCGTTCGCGGCCGAGAAGGTGACGTAGTACTTGCCGAGTGCGGCGAAGACCGTGCCCTTCTCGCTGCCCTCGTCGGCCTGCGCGACGGTGACGCCCGTGGCGGCCGAGGAAGCGACAAGCGTGATCGCCTACTGCGACAGGCGCGGTCGGCGGTGTTGCATCGGGGGTCCTTCCGGGGGGACGGTTCGTGTACGCCCCTCAGTGGCCGCCGGGCGCCCGGACGGTTGCCGTGCGCCGGAAATCCCCGAAGGACGCCTGGGCGGACCTCAAGAGGAACTTGATTGTCGAAGCGCTTCGACAACCTATGGACAGCCCTCCCCCGCCAAGCTACTGTCGAGCCACCCTCACACGCCCCTGTTCCGCAACGCGCGCACTGTCGAAGCGCTTCACTCACGCTTGGAGAGCTGGATGGTCACCCTCGCCGAGGTCGCCCAGCACGCCGGAGTGTCGGCGAGCACGGTGAGCTATGTCCTCAGCGGCAAGCGGTCCATCTCCGCGACCACCCGGCAGCGGGTCGAGCGGAGCATCCGGGAGCTCGGCTACCACCCCAACGCCGGGGCCCGCGCCCTGGCGAGCAACAAGTCGAACATCATCGCGCTGATGATCCCGCTGCGCACCGACATGTACGTGCCGGTGATGATGGAGATCGCCATCGCCGTGGCGACCACCGCGCGCACCCACGGGTACGACGTCCTGCTGCTCACCGGCGAGGAGGGTCCCGACGCCGTGCGCCGGGTCACGGGCAGCGGGCTCGCCGACGCGATGATCCTGATGGACGTCGAACTCGACGACGAGCGGCTGCCGTTGCTGCGCGAGACCGACCAGCCGTCGGTGCTCATCGGACTGCCCGCCAGCACCTCCGGACTGACCTGCGTAGATCTCGACTTCGCCGCCACGGGCGCGCTGTGCGCCGAGCACCTCGCGGTCCTGGGTCACCGTGACATCGCTGTCATCGGCGAGGCTCCCGCCGTCTACGAACGGCACACGGGCTTCGCGGAACGCACGCTCGACGGCCTCAGGTCCCGCTCGCGGGAGCTGGGGCTGAGGGTGCTGCACCGTCCCTGCGAGGGCGGGTACGACGTGATGGCCCTGACCCTGGCCCGGATCTTCGACGAGCGGCCGGGCACCACGGGATTCGTCGTGCAGAACGAGTCCGCGGTCGAGCCGCTGCTCGCGCTGCTGCGCCAGCAGGGCCGGGCCGTACCCGAGGACATCTCCGTGATCGCCGTCTGCCCGGACCAGGTCGCCACTCAGGCGTCGGTGCGGCTGACGTCCGTCGCCATCCCCGCTCAGGAGATGGGGCGGCGCGCCGTCGAGCTTCTCGTCGCGAAGCTGGAGGGCCGCGGGGCGGACGAAGTGGTGCTGCTCGCACCGGAGCTGACGCTCCGCGCGAGCACCGGTCCTGCTCCGTCCGCGGCCTGAGCCGGGGCTTCGGGCCGGTCCGCGGCGCCCCGCAGGGGCCCGCGCCCGCACTCCTCCAGGCACCTTCCCGTCTGCACTTTTCCAGGCACCTTCCTGTCTGCACTCCTCCAGGAGCACCCGTCGTGAACCAGCCTGCCGAAAACCAGTCCCAGGTCAGCCTCGCCCAGTCCTCCCCCACCGTGGGCACGTTCCGCGAGCGTGACGGCGCGCTGGAGTGGAGCGGCCGTCAGGAGACCGTACGGATCGAGCCGTGGGGGCCGGACGCCGTCCGGGTACGGGCCCGGCTCGGCGGCCCGGTCCTCGACGGACTGCCGGGCGCCCTGCTCGACGATCCGCCGGGCGCCGGGAGCACCGTCAAGATCGAGGAGGGGCGCGGCCGGCTGACGGTCGGCGCGCTCACCGTCGACGTGGACGCCGAGGGGCTGATCCGCTTCCTGCGGACCTCGGACGGTGGTGAACTGCTGGCCGAGGAACGCGCCCACTTCTGGTGGCCCGGCCCGCGCCTGTACACCGCGGTCGGCAACGGCCACCACCGTCTGGAGCAGCGCTTCGCCGCGTACGACGACGAGAAGCTGTACGGCCTCGGCCAGCACCAGCACGGGCGGTTCGACCAGAAGGGCACCGTTCTCGATCTGGTCCAGCGCAACGCCGAGGTCTCCATCCCGGTGCTCACCTCCAGCCGGGGCTACACGCTGCTGTGGAACAACCCGGCGATCGGCCGTGTGGAGCTGGCGGGCAACGGCACCCGCTGGGTGGCGGACTCGGCCCGGCAGATCGACTACTGGATCACCGCGGGCACCCCGGCCGACGGCCAGCGCCGCTACAGCGCGGTCACCGGCCGGGCGCCGATGCTGCCGGAGTGGGCGGCCGGCTTCTGGCAGTGCAAGCTGCGCTACCGCACGCAGGACGAACTCCTCGCGGTGGCACGGGAGTACAAGCGCCGGGGCCTGCCCATCTCCGCGATCGTCTGCGACTTCTTCCACTGGACGCACCTGGGCGACTGGAAGTTCGACCCGAAGGAGTGGCCGGACCCGGCGGCGATGGTGCGCGAGCTGGAGGAACTCGGCATCAAGCTGGTCGTGTCCGTGTGGCCGTCGGTGTCGCCGCTGTCGGAGAACCACCCGCTCATGGAGCAGCGCGGCTATTTCATCGGCACCCAGTACGGACCGATGGCGCACGCGGACTGGCCCGACAAGGAGGTCGCCTCCACCGTCCAGGTCGCCTTCTACGACGCCACGAACCCCGAGGCACGGGACTTCGTGTGGTCGCGGGTCAGGGAGAACTACCTGGACGCGTACGGCATCAGGGCCTTCTGGCTGGACGCCTGCGAGCCGGAGCTGAAGCCGGGCTTCCAGGAGAACCTCCGCTATTACGCGGGCCCGGGCCTGGAGGTCGGCAACCTCTACCCGCGCGAGAACGCCCGCACGTTCCACGAGGGCATGCTCGCAGCAGGCGAGACGGAAGTGGTGACCCTCAACCGCTCGGCGTGGGCGGGCAGTCAGCGCCATGGAGCCGCCCTGTGGTCCGGGGACATCGGCACCGACTTCGCGACCCTGCGCCGGCAGATCGCGGCCGGCCTCAACACGGCGCTGTCCGGCATCCCCTGGTGGAACACGGACATCGGCGGCTTCCACGGCGGCGACCCGGACGACCCGGCCTACCGCGAAGTCATGGTCCGCTGGTTCCAGTTCGGCACACTGTCCCCACTGATGCGTCTGCACGGCTTCCGTGACCCGGGCATGCCGCTCGGCCCGGCGATGACGGGCGGTCCCAACGAGGTCTGGTCGTACGGGGAGGAGGCCGGCGCGGTCCTGGAGAAGTACCTGCGGCTGCGCGAGCGCCTGAAGCCGTACGTCCTGAAGGTCATGCGGGAGGCCCACGAGGAGGGCCTGCCGGTGATGCGCCCGCTGTTCCTGGAGTTCCCGGAGGACCGGGCGGCCTGGGAGGTGGACGACGCGTACCTCTTCGGCCCCGATCTGCTGGTCGCGCCGGTACTCACCGCGGGCGCGACGGCCCGCACGACATACCTCCCGGCCGGCACGTGGTGGACGGACGCATGGACCGGTGACACATACGAGGGCGGTACGGCAGTGACGGTCGACGCCCCGTTGGACCGCATCCCGCTGTTCCTGCGGGACGAGGCGAAGCTGCCGATCACCGAGTAGCCGTGCGCGGCCGACCCCTCGCAAGGACCGGCCGCCGGATGAGTTCGACGAGGTGC
Source organism: Streptomyces sp. NPDC001634 (assembly GCF_040298185.1). Lineage (NCBI taxonomy): Bacteria > Bacillati > Actinomycetota > Actinomycetes > Kitasatosporales > Streptomycetaceae > Streptomyces > Streptomyces sp. NPDC001634. The sequence goes on from NZ_JBEOZU010000023.1 coordinate 20,823, forward strand.
CGATTCCTGCGCGGAACCGGCGCCTCGTCACGGCCGGGTCAGCTTCCGCAGACCGAGCGCAGGGACCTGGCCAGCGCCTTGGTGTGCAGATGATCCAGATCCCTCTGGTAGTGGACCTGGACGGCGGCGAGGACGAGTTCCGGCACACAGATGACCGCGGAGCGGTCCGTCGCCGTGTCGGCGAGGGCCTGGACGAGCGCCGCGTTGATGCGGTTGATCTCCTTGCGGATCACGCTCAGGTCCGGCCGGCTGGTCGGCGCCTGGTCCGGGTGGTCGGTCCACCACTGGAACAGGGCGCGCTGCACGGTCTTGTTCGCCTCGATCTGGTCGCGGAAGATCCGCCGGGCCTCGTCCGGGTCGGCGCCGAGCTGCTGCGCCTGGGCGGCCACCGAGTCGAGGACCTGCTGCTCGCGGGCGGGATCGTCGATGGGGCTGTCGGTGCCCCACTTCGCAGCGGCCACCAGGTCGGCGGTGGCCAGCCGCTCGGCGGACAGTTCGACGATCGGGTGCAGAGCCGTCGGATCGGGAGCGGATGCGGTGATCCGTGCGGCGGCGGGCCCGGAAACGGGAACCGCGACCGCGGTGCCCGTCGCCGTGAGGACGACGGCCGCGGTCGCGGTCAGGGTGGTCAGTATGCGGCGCAGCGGGGTGGCGTTGTTCGGCATGCCCGCCATGAAACCGCACACCTTCCGGTCAACTGCTGCTGACACTCTCACTGTTGGTGGTGAAGTTCAGACCGCCGGACGAGGACGTGATCTCGAACCCGAACTGGAAGTCGGCGATGGTCACGTTGCCGAACCAACCCTTGGTGTCCTTGATCCACTTGAGGATCGGCAGGACGTTGACGGTGCCGGAGGTCGAGTTCGAGGTGCGCACGAACGAGAAGACGTTGTTCGAGCCGTTGTTGCCCTTGTAGACGGTCCAGGTGGAGCCGCCGAGCGTCAGGGTGCCCTGGGAGGTGCCGAGGGGGCCCACGGCTCCGGTCTTGTTGACCCAGAGCATGATCTCGTAGGCGTGGTTGCTGTCCCAGATGTCGTACGACGTGTTGTACGAGCCGGAGGACGGCACCGTAACGTTGTAGCTGCTGGTGAGCGAGGAGAGGGAGGTGATCGACTTGTTGATCACCTTCTTGGCGTTGGGGTAGGACTTGATGCCGCCGGTGTTGGGGTGGTTGGCCCAGACCCCCCAGTTGGTGCCGGAGTTGGCCCAGATGCACTGGCTGCCGGCGCCGGAACCCCAGATGTTGTTGTAGAGGGTGTAGCCGTTCAGGGTGGTGTTGCCGTACTGGTCGCAGGAGTCCCAGACGGCGGCCTGGGCGGGCGCGGAGGCGAGGCCGACGGTGGCGCCGAGGGCGAGGGCGGGGGCGATCAGCGCCTTGGTGATCCTCTTCAGGGTGCGTGTTGCCATGGTGTCCCTTCCATGGGTGGGGGGAGTTGCACGATCTCCTGCGCCCCCAGGGTGAGGACGCAGTCTTCTCCGGCGACGAGGTCGAGCGGTCGTGCGCCGGCGGAAGTCCTGAGCTCGATACGGCAGTCGCGGGCCGGCCGGACGACGGCTCTTGCCTCTTGGGGACTCCAGGTGAGATCGACCTCGGCGCCGAACCGTGTGCGGATGCCCATGAGCCGGCCCTTCGGGTACGCCGCCGGCAGCGCGGGCAGCAGGACGAGCCGGCCGGGGGTCGACTGGACGAGCGCCTCGATGACCACGGCGGGGAGCGCGTGGGCCGCGTCGGCGTTGTAGACGTCCCGGTTCGGGTAGTGCGCACTCATCAGGGAGGCGTGGAAGTAGTCGCCTTCCAGGACCTGGCCGAGGGCGTGCGTGACCCCCCCGGCGTCACGCAGGCGGGCGGCGATGAGCGCGTGGTGGAGGTGCCCGTGCGCTGAGTCGTTCTCGGCGCCGCGCAGCTCGAGGGCCCGGTGGGCGGCCTTGGCGAGGTCCGGGGTGTCGTAGGGGTTGATCTCGTCGAGCGGCCACACGCCGTAGAGGTGGCTGAGGTGCCGGTGGTCGTAGGTGTCGTCGAGCCCCGGCCACGCCCATTCGGCGAGGGCGCCGTCGGCATTGACGCGGTGCGGCGGGAGGCGGTCGGCGAGGGCCCGCCAGCGGTCTGCCCGTTCCGGGTGGTAGGCGGCGGCCGTGAGCAGGGCGTGCCGGGCCGCCGAGAGGTCCATGGCGGCGTTGATGGCGCCCCAGCTTGCGTTCGCGGGCCGGTTCTCGGGCGAGTAGGAGGGGACGACGACCAGCCGGCCGTCGCGGTCGGTGCGGGTGAGGAAGTCCTCGTAGAAAAGGGCGACGTCGGCGAGTGCCGCGGCGGTGCGCGGGTCGTGTTCGCCGTGGGTCTCGTCGTGGTCGACGAGCGGTTTGAGGAGCCAGTCGGCGCCCGCGGTCCACAGCTGGTGCGGGTACTCGCGGTTGAAGTGGTAGGTGTACCCGGACTCCCCGTCGGTGTGCGTGGGCGCGACGACGCCCCGGGCGCCGAAGACGGCGCGGGCGTTCTCGCGCCAGTCGTCCAGCTGACGGTCCATCAGAGTGGCTTGCGCCGCGGTGACTTCGGGAAGGGCGGCGGCCACGGCTGAGGCGGTCTGGAGGTTGAGGTTGGCGTTGGTGGTGAACGCACCGGACCACGCCGTGTTCCAGTCGCCGGTCCACAGACCGGTCAGCCGGGGCGGAAGCATGCCGCTGGAGCCGAGGAGGTGGTAGCGGCCCGCGGCGAAGAGCCGCTCCAGGAGGGCGGGGCTCTTGGTGCGGCGCAGCAGCTCGGAGCCGGGCAGGGCGCGTTCGGTGTCGTCGGCGTCGAGGGTCAGGGTGGCGCGGAGGTAGGCGGGGCGGTGCAGAGTCAGATGACGGTCGAGCAGTCGGGCGTAGGGCTCCTCGCCGTCCGTCGTCAGCAGCGTGCGCAGGGCGCGCGCCTCCGCGAGGGGGTCCGGCTCACTTGTGTGACGGCGCACCCGGGTCAGCAGCAGCACCGACTCGGCGTCCGTGACGCGCACCCCCTGCGGGCACAGTGCCGTCCGGCCGCCGGTGGCCACCACCAGCGTCACACCGGTGTACCCGCTGTCGTGGTCCGGATAGCGGGCGCGCAGGGTCAGCAGGACGCCCTCGGTGGTGAGGGCCGCGCCCTGTCCGACGGCCAGATCCCGTGGGGCGCCGGGAAGCCTGTGGTCGAGGGACAGGTCGAGCATGCGGCCCGGAGACGTCACGTACTGCACGATCACGTCGTCCGCGCGTGAGACGAAGACGCGGCTGCTCCAGTCCGCGCAGAGCGCCGTGACGACTCCCGTGGTGAAGTCCACCGATCGCCGGTAGTGCCGCCGCTCCTCGGCCGGCCGCCGCAGCCGTATCTCGAACGCGGGGTGGAAGGGCTGCACCCACTGCAGCTCGCGCCCGTCGGTGAAACCCTCGGCAGCCGTGGTCTCGCCCGCGAGCAACCGGTCCTGTACGTCGGCGAGCCGGTCGGCCAGCTCCGGCGGCCGGGCGTGTTCGCTGCCGTTGGGGCGTACAAGGGTGTGGTGATTGACGATGATGCGATCAGTGTTCGGATCTCCGAACACCATGGCGCCATGGCGGCCGTTGCCGCTCAGGAAGGCGTCCTCCCAGCGGGTGGCCGGAAGCGGCTCCCAACTCCCGTGCACGGGACCGTTGTTCATGGCCGCAGCACCGCCACTCCGTACCGGCCGAGGAGGAGGTTGTCCGTGACCGTCTCGCCGGTGAGCAGGTTGCGGTGCGTGCCCGGCACCGCGACGGCGGCCGGCTCGCGCCCGTGGTTGAGCACGAAGAGCAGGTCGCCGCGCCGGACCGCCTCGACCCCGGTGGGCAGACCGTCGAGCACCGGCCCTGCGCCCGCGTCGGAGGCGATGCCCGAAAGCAGTTCGCGCAGCGCGTCCGGCTCGGGGAGTGTGGAGAAGTACCAGGCCCGGCCCCTCCTCAGCACCGCCGGGTAGCCGTCGAGCTCACCGCCCTTGTAGCGGGCTGCCATCGCTTCGGGCTCGGCCTCCAGTTCCTCGGACCACAGGGTGCCCCGGAAGCCGCTGCGGGGACCGTCGCACTCGACGGTCTCCCCCGCGGCCAGCGGCCACCACTCGTGCAGCGTGCGGATGCCGAAGAGGTCGCGCAGCCGCCCGTCCATGCCGCCTGGACGCACCCGGTCGTCCTGGTCCGCGACGCCGGTCAGGAAGCCGCAGACGAGGGTGCCGCCGCCACGGACGTACGCGAGGAGGTTCTCGATCGCCGCGTCGGTGAGCACGTACAGCTGCGGGACGACGACGAGCCGGTACGCCGAGAGGTCGTGCTCGGGGTGGGCGAAGTCGGTGGTGAGGTGGGCCTCCCACAGGGCGCGGTGCCAGGAGTGGAGGACGGCGGGGTGGTCGACCTCGGTGGAGGGGCGGCCGTCCTGGGTGGCGGCCCACCAGGAATGCCAGTCGTGCAGGATCGCGACATCCGCGCTGATGCGACTGCCCGTCACTTCCGCGCCGATCCGCGCGAGTTCCGCGCCGATCTGCTTGATCTCCTGGAAGGTACGGCCCTGCTCCCCCGCGTGGCCGACCATGCCGGAGTGGAATTTTTCCGCGCCCTGACGGGACTGGCGCCACTGGAAGTAGCAGACCGCGTCCGCGCCGCGGGCCACGGCCTGGAGGGACCAGAGGCGGCCCAGGCCGCGCGGCTTGGGGTGGTTCACACCGCGCCAGTTGACCGGACCGGCCGCCTGTTCCATGAGCATCCAGGGGCCGCGCGCCTGGGAGCGGGTCATGTCCTGGATGAGGGCGCCGTGCTGGGCGCCGAGGGGATCGCGCGGGTCGGGGTAGAGGTCGACGGAGACGACGTCCTCCTCCTCGGCCCAGCGCCAGGCGTCCTGGCCGATCCACAGCGGCATGAAATTGGTGGTGACCGGGATGTGCGGGGTGTACCGGCGGATGATGTCGCGCTCGGCGGTGCAGCACTCCAGGAGCATGTCCGAGGTGAAGCGCCGGAAGTCGAGCACCTGGGTGGGGTTCTTCAGGTAGTGGGCATGACGCGGCGGCAGGATGCCGTCCCAGCTGTCGTAGCCCTGGCTCCAGAAGGCCGTGCCCCAGGCGTTGTTGAGCGCGTCGAGCGTGCCGTACTTCTCGCGGAGCCAGCGGCGGAACGCGGCCGCCGCCTCGTCGCCGTAGTCGAAGGTGCAGTACTCGTTGTTGATGTGCCACAGAGTGAGGGCCGGATGGGCGGCGTAGCGGGCGGCCAGGTCCTCGGTGATGGCGGCGGCACAGCGGCGATAGGTGGCGCTGGAGTGCGAGAAGTGCTGGCGGCCGCCCCACCACTCGGTGCGGCCGTCCTCGTCGCGGGGCAGGGTGTCCGGGTGCAGTCGGCCCATCCAGGGGGGCGGTGAGGAGGTGGGGGTGGCGAGGACGACGCCGATGCCTCCCTCGTGCATCAGGTCCATCAGCCGGTCCAGCCAGCCGAACTCCCGTGCGCCCGGGTGCGGTTCGAGCTTCGCCCAGGAGAAGACACCGAGGGTCACGGAGTTGACGCCGGCGTCCTTCATCAGCCGGACGTCCTCGTACCAGGTCTCCTCCGGCCACTGCTCGGGGTTGTAGTCGCCGCCGAAGAGGATGCGGCCTCGGGTGGCGTCGGCGAGGGCCGGTGATGCGGGTACGGCCATCAGACCGGCTCCCCGTAATGGATGCCCTGGGCGGTGCCCCCAGCGGTGGTCCCGCCCGGCGTCACCGGCGTGACCTCGGTCCACGTGTCTTCCGCTGTACGCAGCTTGTGCACACTGCCGGTGGACTGGCCGTTGGGCCCGGGCGCGTCGGCGTACGTCACATACAACTCGCGGGCGCGGCGGTCGTACGCGGCCCTGATCGGGACCTTGGCCGATGCGCCGGAGGGCTGCCCGGGGACGGCCTGCCAGCTCGTGCCGTCCGTGGTCCGGTAGAGGTTCACCGTGCCCGGGGTGCCGTCGCCGTCGCCCCAGCCGGCGTAGACGGTGCGTCCGGCCGCGACGAGGAAGGTGATGCCCTGCCCAGAGGAGTGGGCGCTCGCCGGGAAGCCGGTGACGGCTGTCCAGGTGGCGCCGCGGTCGGCGGACTTGAGCAGCCCGTCGTGCCGGGTGCCCAGCCACACGGTGTCGCTGTCGCGCGGGTCGACGAGCAGCCGCTCGCCGGTACCCCGCCCGTCCTCGTTGGCGCCGAGCTTCACCGTGAGGTCGGTGCGCGTCCAGGTGGCGCCGCGGTCCTCGGAGCGCAGGACCGCGCCGTTGCCGGCCCAGGACTGGGCGTAGGTGCCGAGGGCGAGGTAGAGCCGGTCGGGGTGGGCGGGGTCGACGGCCAGGGCCTCCACCCCGAGGAGATTCCAGTCGTCCCAGCCGAGGTGGTCGATGAGCGGGGTCCAGCGGGCGGTGCGGTCGTCCCAGCGGTACGCGCCGCCTATGTCCGTGCGGGCGTAGGCGAGACCGCGCACGGACGGATGGAACAACACACCGGTGACGAATCCGGTACCGCCGATGACAACGTTGCGCCAGCGGTAGCCGGCGGCGGGCTCCGCGGCGTGCGCACGGCCCTGGAACGCGGGAAGGGCGGTGAGCGCGGCGGCGGCCGCGGTCCCGACGAGAACAGCACGCCGACTCAGACTGGACGCATACATGACATACCTCGTTCTGCGAGCGGGAGTTGAAGGGGGTGGGTGGGAGCGCCCCGTCAGGGGCGCGGAGCTCTGTCGATATGCGGCTCCGCCGCGATGGGGGTCCCCCCTGTTCGAGCGAACCCGAGAACTTGGGGGAGCGACCAGCCACGGACAACCCGCACACAACAGACGGCCGGCAGCCCTACGGCGCGAACTCCCCGCTCGGGCTTCAGCCCTTCACCGCTCCGGTGAGCATGCCCTTCTTGAAGTGCTTCTGGACGAAGGGCGACAGGACGGCGACCGGCAGCAGGGCCATCACCATGACCGCCATCTGCACGGCGAGCCCGGACAGCTGCCCGGTCCTGATGGCCTGGCCCAGGCCGACCGGGGCCTCCTGCTTCTGGACCAACTGGATCATGACGTTCTGCAGCGGCATCATGTCCTGGTCGTTGAGGTAGAGCGAGGCGTTGAACCAGGCGCTCCAGTAGCCGACGGCGTAGAAGAGCGTGATCACGGCGAGCACCGCACGTGACAGCGGCATGACGATCCGCCAGAGGATGCGGAACTCACCGGCCCCGTCGATACGGGCGCTGTCGATGAGCTCCTGCGAGATGCCCATGAAGAACCCGCGCAGCACCAGGATGTTGAAAACGCTGATCGCGCTCGGCAGGATCAGCGCGAGATAGGTGTCCGTCAGCCCCAGGCTCTGCACCAGCAGATAGGTGGGGATGAGGCCCGCGCTGAAGAACATGGTGGCCAGCAGCGTCATCAGGATCCAGCGGTGGCCCAGCGAGCCGGTACGGGAGAGGCCGTAGGCGCACAGGACGGACACGGTCATCGAGAAGAGCGTCCCGACCAGGGTGACGAGGATGCTGATGATCGCGGCGCGGGTGACCTGGCCGCCGCTGAGCAGTTCCTTGTAGGCGATGAAGGTGATGCCCTTGGGCACCATCACCAGACCGCCCGCCTCGTCGATGGTCTTCCTCGTGGACAGACTGGTGACGACGACGATCCAGATCGGGAAGAGGACCGCCAGGCAGGCGATCGACAGGACGACACCCTTGCTCGCAACGCCCGCCCCGCTGGGCTTCTCCTCCCACACCGGCTTGGGCGGGGCGGCCCACCAACGGGGCTCCGGCACCGGTTTGTCGATCACGGCGGTCACTTTTTGTACACCCCCTGCTCGCCCATGAGATGGGCCACTTTGTTGGCGGCGAGGACCAGGCCGATGCTGACGACGCCCTTGATCAGGCCGGCGGCGGCCGCGTAGCCGAAGTCCTGATTGCGGACGCCGTTCCACCACACGAACGTGTCCAGGACCTCCGCTGCCCCCGGTCCGACGGCGTCACGTTGCAGCAGGATCTGTTCGAAGCCGACGGTAAGGGCATCGCCGACGCGCAGCACCAGTAGCAGGGCGACCACCGGGCGCAACGCGGGCAGGGTGACGTGCCAGATACGGCGCCAGCGGCCGGCACCGTCCATCGCGGCGGCCTCGTACAGGTCCGGGCTGACCGAGGCCAGCGCGGCGAGGAAGACGATGATCCCCCACCCGGCGTCCTTCCACACGCTCTGTGCGGTGATGAGGAACTTGAAGGTGTTCGGATCGGTCATGATGTCGAGACCGTCGTACCCGTGCCGCCGCAGCAGCTGGGAGAGGAGCCCGGCGCCGCCGAACAGCTGCTGGAAGACCGCGATGACCAGCACCCAGGAGAAGAAGTGCGGCAGGTAGAGGACGGCCTGCGCGACTGCCCGCACCCGGGGCCTGACCACGCTGTTGATGAGCAGCGCGAGCAGGATCGGGATCGGAAAGTACAGCACGAGCTGGAGGAAGAACAGCACCAGGGTGTTCTTGACGGCACCCCAGAAGGCCGAGTCCTCGAAGATCCGCTGGAAGTTCTCCAGCCCCACCCAGGGACTGTGCAGGATGGAGACGACACCGTTGGAGCTGACGTACGGGTCGTAGTCCTGGAAGGCGACGACGTTGCCGAGGATCGGCACGTAGTTGAAGACCAGGACCATCACGACGGCCGGCAGTGTCATCAGGAGCAGGACGCGGTCCCGTCTGAACCGGAGCCTGAGGCTCAGCTTGCCCGAGTCCCGCTCCTCCCCGGAGCCTGTGGCGCCGCCGGACGCCACCGGGGTCTTCGCCGTCGGATCGGCCTCGGCCCTGCTCCGAGGCACCGTGCTGTGCGACACGGCCATCTCCTTGCCTCAGTGCCTGGTCAGCTCGTCGCCGAGCCGTTCTCGTCGAGGGTCTTCTTGTACCAGTCGCGCAGCTTGTCGCCGCCCTGCTTCTTCCAGTCGGAGACGGCCTGCTGCATGTCGCTGATCTTCTTGTGGCCGCGGACGATGTCGTCCTCGAGCTGCTCGAAGTTGTTGGAGAGGTTGGTGTAGCGGGAGGGCTCGGTGATCTGCAGGCCCCAGAAGGACGACTTCTTGGTGAAGGCGCCCATCCGCTGCTGCCACTCGACGCTGGCCTTGGTGATGTCCGGGAAGTCGGGGTGGGCGATGGTGGCGGCCGGGCTCGCGACCATGACGTAGGCGTTGACGACCTCGTTGTTGCCCTTGTCGTTCTTGACGGGCACGCCATTCTTCATCGTGTAGTGGGTGCCCTCGACGCCGTAGTTGGTCAGCATCCACTCCTTGGTGCCGTACGGCGCCGCGGTGACGTTGGCGACGGCCAGCACGTCACGGATGACCGACTCGGAGGCGTTCTTGCTGACGAAGGCGAAGATGCCGGCCGGCTGCTCGGCCCACAGGGTCGGGTTGCCGCCGTCGTGGCCGAAGATGTCCATGCCCCAGATCTTGAAGCTCGGGTTCTGGGTGGCCTGGGCGGCCTGCTGCCCGTACCAGTTGACGATGTTGTTGTTCCAGATCAGGAACTCACCGGCGGCGAACTTGGGGCTGGGGTCGGTGGCCTGGCTCTTGCCCAGCCTGGCGTCGGGGTGGACGTACCCGGCGGCGAACAGCTTGCGGGTCCACTCCAGCGCCTCGAGGTACTCCTGGGTCTCGATCCGGTAGATCAGCTTGCCCTCGACGAGGTTCCACCCGAGGGGCTTCTCCGAGCCGGAGAGCACGCCGAAGGCGTTGAAAGCGGTCCACTTCATGTCGCCGCAGGCCCACCGCTTGGCCTTGGCGTTGGTGATCTCCTTGCACAACGCCGTGAACTCGTCCGCCGACTTGGGGAGTTGGTAGCCCTCCTTGTCGAAGACGTCCTTGCGGTAGAGCGGCACGATACCCGTGACGTACGGCGCGGGCATCGGCAGGCCGCGCAGTTTGCCGCCGAAGATGGAGCGCTGCCAGGCGTCCGTGGGGATCGCCGCCAGGTTCGGGTACTCCTTGACCTTGTCTCCGGAGAGGTACGGGCCCAGGTCGGCGAACTTGCCGATGATGGCGCTGGGTATCTTGCCGTTCATGTTCCAGCCGGGGACGACCACCACGTCCGGAACGTCGCTGGAGGCCAGGACCGCGCCGAGCTTCTGCTCGTAGGTGTTGCCGTCCTGGTTCTGCCAGACGACGTCGACGCCGATCAGGTCGTTCATCGCCTTGTAGTAGGCGTTGTCGCCCTTGGGCGGGGAGCCCCAGAACGGCGACATGATGGTGACCTTGCCGCCCTTGCCGAGCTTCTTGGGGACCGAGGTCTTCAGTGTGGCGAGGTCGAGCTTGCTGGTGAAGCCGACCGCCGAGCCGTTCTTCGAGGGGATGTCGGGGGCGACCACGTTGCTCACCACATGGGCGGGCAGCAGCTTCTTCGCGTTCTTGCCCGACGTGGTGCCCCCGCCCGAGCCGCTGTCCGAACCGCCGCAGGCGGCAAGCAGCGGCATTCCGCCGGCGACCGCGGCGGCTGCGACCGCCGTGGAGGCGAGGAAGCTTCTCCGGCTCGGGGCGGCGGAAGCGGAGTTCGGCGTCATTGCGTCAACCCTTCGTGGCGCACCAGGACACCCGGCGGAAGAGCCGTCGGCTGCGGTGTCTCGAGTGGAACTTGGCTGAGCTGAAGCGGCGGTGGACATCGAAGGGGTGTGAGCACGCTGAGCGTCCCCTCCAGGAGTCGAAGCGCTTCGATGTTGCTGCGAGGTTAAGTGAACACCTGGGGGTGCACAAGGGTCGCTTCCAAGATTCCTCGGAGGTGTGAAGGACCGGACCTGGCTCTCCGAAAGGCTTGAAATCACTGCCGGGAAACGGAGTTGTCCGTCTGGGTGTCTTGACACCCACCCACGAGTCGAATGAGCATCGAAGCGCTTCGAAAGTGCCCCGCCGCTCCGCCTCAGAAGGATCACAAAGTGACCGCACACACGCCCCCCACGCCGCCTTTCCGTGATCCGCAACTGCCGTTCGCGAAGCGCATCGACGATCTTCTGACGCGACTCACGCTGGACGAGAAGATCGCGTTCCTGCACCAGTTCGTGCCCGCGGTCGAGCGCCTCGGCATCGCCGCGTTCCGCACCGGCCAGGAGGCACTGCACGGAGTGGCGTGGATGGGCCCGGCGACGGTGTTCCCGCAGGCCGTGGGGCTCGGGGCGACCTGGAACGACGATCTGGTGCGCCGTGTCGGCGAGGCGGTCTCCAAGGAGGCCCGCGCCATGCGCGCCCACGACGACCGCGTGGGCCTGAACGTCTGGTCCCCCACGGTGAACCTGCTGCGCCACCCGTTGTGGGGCCGCAACGAGGAGGGCTACTCGGAGGACCCGAAGCTGACCTCGGCGATCGCGACGGCGTACACACGCGGCCTGCGCGGCGACCATCCGACGTACTGGCGCACGGCCCCCGTCCTCAAGCACTGGCTCGCGCACAACAACGAGACGAACCGGGACACGACGTCCTCGTCGGTGCGTCCGCGCGTTCTGTACGAGTACGACCTGCGGGCCTTCCGCGAGGCGGTAGAGGCGGGCGCGGTGGCCGGTGTGATGCCCGCGTACAACCTGGTCAACGGCCGCCCCAACCATGTCTCGCCCTATCTGCGCGAGCATCTGCGCACCTGGACCGACCAGGAGCTGCTGGTCTGCTCGGACGCGGGCGCGCCCTCCAACCTGGTCGACTCCGAGCACTACTTCGACACGCACGAGGAGGCGATGGCGGCCGCGATCCAGGCGGGTGTCGACAGCTTCACCGATCACGGCACGGACGGTTCGACGATCACCGCACGCATCCAGGGGGCCCTCGTCCAGGGACTGTTGAGCGAGGATGACATCGACTCGGCGGTCCGCCGCCAGCTCGCGGTCCGCTTCCGGCTCGGCGAGTTCGACCCGCGCCTGGACCCGTACGCGGGCACCAAGGACTTCGACACCCCGGCCCACCGTGCGCTCGCCGGAGAGGCGGCGGAGCAGGCGGTCGTGCTGCTGAAGAACGACGGCCTGCTGCCCGTCGCAGACGGCGTGCGGGTCGCGGCGGTCGGCCTCCTCGCCGACGAGTGCAAGCTCGACTGGTACAGCGGCACGCTGATCCACCGGTCCACACCTCTGGAGGGCCTGTACGAGCGCTTCGGCGCCGACCGCGTGGACTTCGCGGAGGGCGTGGACCGCGTACGACTGAAGACCTCTGCCGGTACATATCTGCGGGTGCCCATGGGGGTACCTCCCGCTCGGGCGAAGTCGAGAGTGGGGGAGGACGCAGACAACGAGGTACGCGGTGCCGAGGGCGCCCTGGACCCGGCGCTGCTGCGGGGCCGCACCGACCTGCCGCCGCTCGGCGCCGACGCGGCCGGCAGCGAACTCGCGCTGATCGACTGGGGCGAGGGGCTGCTGACCCTGCGCGCGCCCGACGGCCGCTACCTGTCCGTGGCCGATGACGGCTACGTCCGTGCGTCCGCGGACCAGCCCGGCGGCTGGGTCGTCCAGGAGACATTCCGCCTGGAAGCCCATGGCAGCGGGCACCTCCTGAAACACGTGGGGACGGGCGGGTACGTGTCAGTCGCCGCCGACGGCGTGAAGGTTGCCGAGGGGAGTCCGTCCGACGCGGAGGTCTTCGAACTGGAGGTCACCGAGCGCGGCGAGGACGCGGTGACCCGGGTGGCGGAGCAGGCGGACGTGGTGCTCGTGTTCGCGGGCAACGACCCGCACCTGAAAGGCCGTGAGACCGAGCACCGTACGACGCTGCGTCTGCCCGCCCACCAGGAGCGCCTGCTGCGCGCGGCCCGCGCCGCGAACCCGCGTACGGCGCTGGTGCTGGTCTCCGCATACCCGTACGCGGTCGACCCCTCCGGCCTCCCGGCCGTGATGTGGACCGCGCACGGCGGGCAGGCCGCCGGCACCGCGCTGGCCGGGATCCTGTCCGGCGACGTCTCCCCCGCGGGCCGCCTGCCCCAGACCTGGTACGCGGACGACGCGGATCTGCCCGGTCTGCTCGACTACGACGTGATCGGCGGCCGTCAGACGTATCTGTACTTCGAGGGGACGCCGCTGTTCCCCTTCGGGCACGGGCTGTCGTACACGTCGTTCGCGTACGAAGGCCTCGCCGCCCGTGGGGAGGACGGCCGGCTGACGGTCGCCTTCACGGTGACCAACACCGGCGCGCGGGCCGCGGACGAGGTCGCCCAGCTCTACCTTCGCGCCGTGCACCCGTCCGTCCCGCGCCCGCGCCGCGAGCTGGTCGCGTACCGCCGCGTGCATCTGGCACCCGGCGCCTCCGCGGAGCTGGTCTTCGAAGTCCCCCTGCGAGCCTTCGAGTTCTGGGACGTGGCGCACGGCCGGGCGCGGATCGAGCCGGGCCCCTACGAACTCCTGGTGGGAGCGTCGAGCGAGGACATCCGGCTGCGGACGACGGTCGAGCCGCCCGGCGAGGCGGCCGGACCGCGCCCGGCGCGCGAACACGGCCTGAACGCCGCCGACTTCGACGAGCAGCAGGGCACCGCGATCGTCGACCGTACGAAGGTGTCCGGCGACGCGGTGACCCCCGTGGCCGGCGGATCGGGCGAACTGGTCTTCCGGAGCTGCGACTTCGGAGACGGGGTCACGCGGGTGTCGGCGCAGATCGCGGGCGAGGGGGTCGTCGAAGTCTCGCTGGGCGAGAGCGAGCCGTCGGCCGTACTGACACTGGGCACGCCCACCGGCCCGTACGACTACATCGGCGTGGACGCCGCCTTCACCGCCTCCGGTGTGCACGACGTCCGCATCGGACTGCGCGGCCCGCTGCGGCTCGCGCACGTCGGCTTCTCCGGTTGAGGGTCCGGACCGGGCCGACACACCGACGGCCGGAGCCCCCGCACAGCGGGTTCCTCGCAGCGCCCTGACCTGCGAAACCCCTCCGAGCTGCACAAACGCCCACCGCTTCGGCCCGTCTCGACCCGTTCCGGCCCGGCTCAAGCCGTTTCAGCCCGCCGCCGTGTTCCCGCGGGAACACCGGACAGGAACCGCGCGCGTCGCGGCGGCGGCGCAGCCTCGAAGCCCCCAGGAGGCGACGACTCGGCCGGACGCCGTGCGTTCCGTCGGCCTCCGCCGGCCTCGTCCTGAGCATCCACGGACGGCTCCGGCGGTTACGAGGCACGCCTCGACACCCTCTGCAGCACCGTCGGCCTGATCGACCGGACCTCCGGCGCCCCCAAAGGAAGTGCTGGTCGGCGCGGTCGCCGGAGGCGGGGTACCACCCCGGCGTCCGGTCAACCGGTGGCGAGGAACTCGAGCGTGTCGATCACGCGGTTCGAGAAGCCCCACTCGTTGTCGTACCACGCGACCACCTTGACGTGGCGGCCGTCGACGCGGGTGAGGGCCGAGTCAAAGATCGACGAGGCGGGATTGCCCGTGATGTCGGACGACACGAGCGGGTCCTCCGAGTACTCGAGGATGCCGGCGAGCGGCCCCTCGGCTGCGGCGCGGTACGCCGCCAGCACGTCGTCGCGCGTCACGTCGCGGGCGACGGTCGTGTTGAGTTCGACGATCGAGCCCACCGGCACCGGTACGCGGATCGAGTCGCCCGACAGCTTGCCCTCGAGGTTCGGCAGCACCAGGCCGATCGCCTTGGCGGCGCCGGTCGTGGTCGGCACGATGTTGACGCCGGCGGCCCGGGCGCGACGGGCGTCGCGGTGCGGACCGTCCTGCAGGTTCTGCTCCTGCGTGTAGGCGTGCACCGTCGTCATGAACCCGTGCTCGATACCGGCGAGTTCGTCGAGGACCGCGGCCAGCGGCGCGAGCGCGTTGGTGGTGCAGGAGGCGTTCGAGACGATCGTGTGCACGGCCGGGTCGTAGGCGTCGGTGTTGACCCCGAACGCGAGCGTGACGTCGGCGCCGTCCGACGGCGCGCTGACGAGTACCTTCTTCGCGCCCGCGTCGAGGTGGGCGCGGGCGGCCTTGGCCGAGGTGAAGCGGCCGGTGGCTTCCAGGACGATGTCGACGCCGAGTTCGGCCCACGGCAGCTGCGCGGGTTCGCGCTCGGCCAGCACCGTGATCCGACGGCCGTCGACGACGAGGGCGTCCCCGTCGACGGTCACCGGGCGCCCGAGCCGGCCGGCCGTGCTGTCGTAGGCGAGCAGCCGGGCGAGAGTGGCGGGCTCCGTCAGGTCGTTGACGGCGACGATCTCGAGGGCGCTGTCGCGCTCCAGGAGTGCGCGCAGCACATTGCGTCCGATGCGGCCGAATCCGTTGATGGCGATGCGAGTCATGAGTGATGTCCCTTCCCTTCGCCACCAGGGTCGCCCGCGGCTCGCGCCGCTGACAGTGGCGGGATCGCCATGGTTCAAAAGGATCCCGCCACACGGTGCCAGGCGGGTTACTCGCCCCGGGTGAAGGTGCGCCTGTACTCGCTCGGGGTGGTGCCGAGGATGCGCTGGAAGTGCAGGCGCAGGTTCGCGCCGGTGCCGAGCCCGACGTCGGCGGCGATCTGTTCGACGCTGCGCTGCGAGCGCTCGAGCAGTTCGCGGGCCAGGTCGATGCGGGCGCGCATCACCCACTGCATCGGCGTGTAGCCGGTCTCCTCGACGAAGCGCCGGGAGAACGTGCGCGGCGAGACCTCGGCCTGCCGCGCCAGTGTGTCGAGGGTGAGGGGCTCGCCGAGCCGGTGCAGCGCCCACTCGCGGGTGGCGGAGAACCGCTCGCCGAGTGGTTCGGGGACGCTGCGCGGCACGTACTGGGCCTGGCCGCCGCTGCGGTAGGGGGCGGCAACCAGACGCCGGGCCGCGTGGTTGGAGGCGGCCACTCCGAGGTCGCCGCGCAGGATGTGCAGGCACAGGTCGATGCCTGAGGCGGCGCCGGCCGAGGTGAGCACGCTGCCCTCGTCGACGAACAGCACGTTCTCGTCGACCTGGACGAGCGGGTGCCTGGCCACGAGTGCCCGTGTGTAGTGCCAGTGCGTCGTGGCGCGCCTGCCGTCGAGCAGGCCCGTGGCGGCGAGCGCGAAGGCGCCCGTCGAGATGGCGGCGAGCCGCGCGCCCCGGTCGTGGGCGGCGATCAGTGCGTCGACGACGGCCTGCGGCGGGTCGTCGCGGTCCGGAAACCGGTAGCCGGGGACGAAGACGATGTCGGCCCACGCAAGCGCGTCGAGGCCGTGTGCGACGTAGTACGCGAGGCCATCGCCGCCGGCCACGAGACCGGGTGTCGCCCCGCACACCCGCACCTCGTAGGGCATGCTCGCGCGGGTCGTGAAAACCTGCGCGGGAATTCCGACATCGAGCGGCTTCGCACCCTCGAGCACAAGGACGGCGACGCGATGCAGACGGGAGGGTGGCACAGGAAGAGGTTACGTGGGGCGTGACTTCCGCGCTCAGGAGGAACCTCTACCCTCGAATCCGACGGTTCCCGCAGGTGGACTGGATGTGTACGTCAACGGCCGGAGCCCCCGCACAGCGGGCTCCGGCCGTCGGCTCTTCGAAGGTGGGGTCAGAGGGCGAGGCCCGTCAGGACCAGAACACGCTCGTACGTGTAGTCGTCCATCGCGAACTTCACGCCCTCGCGGCCGACACCGGACTGCTTGGCGCCGCCGTAGGGCATCTGGTCGGCGCGGTAGGAGGGCACGTCGCCGATGACGACGCCGCCGACCTCCAGGGCGCGGTGGGCACGGAAGGCGACCTGGAGGTCGTGGGTGAACACGCCCGCCTGGAGCCCGTACTTGGAGTCGTTGACGGCGGCGAAGGCCTCGGCCTCGCCGTCCACCTTCTGCACGGTGAGGACGGGTCCGAAGACCTCCTCGCAGGAGATCGTCACATCGGCCGGCACCTCGGTGAGGACGGTCGGCGCGTACGAGGCACCGTCCCGCTTGCCACCGGTCAGAAGCTTGGCGCCCGCGCCCACGGCCTCGTCGACCCAGGACTCCACGCGCTTGGCGGCGTCCTCGCTGACCAGCGGGCCGACGTCCGTGGCGGCGTCGGACGGGTCGCCCGTGACCTGGGCCTCGACGGCGGCGACGATGCGCGGCAGCAGCCGGTCGTACACCGACGCGTCGGCGATCACACGCTGCACGGAGATGCAGGACTGGCCGCCCTGGTAGTTGGAGAAGGTGGCGATGCGGGTCGCGGCCCAGTCCAGGTCCTCGTCGCTTGCGTAGTCGGCGAGGACTACGGCCGCGCCGTTGCCGCCGAGCTCCAGGGTGAGGTGCTTGCGCGGCACCGAGTCCATGATCGCGTAGCCGACCTTGTCGGAGCCGGTGAAGGAGATGACCGGCAGACGCTCGTCCTGGACGAGGGCGGGCATGCGGTCGTTGGAGACCGGAAGGATCGACCAGGAGCCGGCGGGCAGGTCGGTCTCGGCGAGCAGGTCACCGATGATCAGGCCGGACAGCGGGGTGGCGGGCGCGGGCTTGAGGATGATCGGGGCACCGGCGGCGATGGCCGGAGCGACCTTGTGGGCGCACAGGTTCAGCGGGAAGTTGAACGGCGCGATACCGAGGACGACGCCCTTCGGGAAGCGGCGGGTCAGCGCGAGGCGGCCCTGGCCGCCGAGGTCGGTGTCGAGGCGCTGGGCCTCGCCGCCGTTGAAGCGGCGGGCCTCCTCGGCCGCGAAGCGGAACACGGAGACGGCGCGGCCGACCTCGCCGCGGGCCCACTTGACGGGCTTGCCGTTCTCGGCGGAGATGAGCTGCGCGATCTCCTCGGTGCGCTCCACGAGCCGCTTCGAGACATGGTCGAGGGCGGCGGCGCGGACGTGGGCCGGGGTGGCGGCGAACTCGTCCCGCACGGCGTACGCGGCGGCCACGGCCTCCTCGACCTGGGCCTCGGTCGGGACGCTGGCCTTGCCGACGAGACGGCCGTCCCACGGGGAGGTGACGTCGAAGGTGGTCTCACCGGTGGCCTGGCGGCCGGCGAGCCAGAAGGCGTGGGTGGCTGCCACATTTTCTTTTGGCATAGCTGAGTGCCGGCCCTTCCGAGGTTGGGTGTTCCTTGGGTGTTCCTGGTCCACGGTAGGGCCGGGGCGGCGCAGGGTCGTTTGTCCGGGGAGTAGTAGTGGGCTGCCAGGGTTCTACGGGATGTACAGCCGAAGGGCGGTGGGCCCTCACTCCCCCGCCGCGGCCGTGGCCTTGAGCGCCAGCCACAGCTCCATGCGTACGTCCGGGTCGTCCAGCGAGCGCCCGAGGATCTCCTCGACCCGCCGCATCCGGTAGCGCAGTGTGTGACGGTGGACACCGAGGTCGGCCGCCGCCGCGTCCCACTGGCCGTGGTGCGACAGCCAGGCCCGCAGCGAGGCCACCAGATCGCCCCGCCCCGTGGCGTCGTGCTCGCGCAGGGCGCGCAGCAGTCCGTCCGCGAAGGCGCGTACCGCGTCGTCCGCGAGCAGCGGCAGCACCGACCCGGCCGCCAGTTCCTCGTGCTCGACCAGCGACCGGCCACGCCGCCGGGCCACCGACAGCGCCTGTTCGGCCTGCTTGTAGGCCGCTGCGGTGGCGATCGGCCCGGCGGGCGCCGACATCCCCACCACCAGTTCGTCCTCGTCGGGGGCCGGCTGCTCCCGGGTCGCGGCCCGCGCCGCCTGCACCGCCGGCGCGTACTCCTGGCACGCGGCGACGGCCGCGCCACCATCCACGGCCAGCACGACGAGCCGCTCCCCGTCGGGCACGACGAGCACGGCCTCGCCGGCCCGGGCTGCGGCGGACTCCACGGTCTCCGCGAGCCCGCCCCGTGGATCGCCCTTCGTGCCGGCCGCCGCCGGCGCTACGGCGGGCGGCGGCGTGGGCGTCACGCGCGCGTGCCCGTCGGCGTGCGCCCGGGCGGCCGAGGCGGAGGCCGACTCGGCGAGGATCAGCCGGAACGGCGCGTCCAGCAGTTCGCCGTACAGCTCCCCCGCCACCCCCCGCGCATGGTCCGGCTGCCCGGCGAGGAGCATGCGCAGCACGGCCGCACCGAGCCGCTGCTCCGCGGCGTGCAGGGACCGGGACCGCTCGGTGGTGAGGGTCAGCAGGGCGATGGCGGAGTGGACCGCGTACCGCTCGGCGGTGCCCAGCGCGGTCGCCGTGCCCACGGCGAGCGCGGCACGCGGGCGCCGGCCGGTGCCGAGGGAGTGCAGTTCGACCCGGTCCTCGCCGCTCGGCCCGCCGACCACGGCACTGGCGGGTGCGGGCCGCTCCCGCAGTCGCTCGACGTCGACGGTGAGCCGGGCCGCACGCCTCATCGCCCATTCGGGTGCGGCCGCGACGACGGCGCCGGACGCGTCGTACAGGGCTGCCCAGCCGTCGACCTGTCCGGCGAGCGCGGCCAGCAGCCCTTCGGGGCCTTCGTTCAGGGCCTGCCTGGTCAGCTCGCGCTGGGCGGCGAACCCGGCGGTCACGGCTCGGTACTGGTCTGCGGCGATGGCGGCGGAGACGGCCTTGCTGATGGCGATGAAGGGGGTGCGCCGGGGCACCTCGAGGAGCGGGAGCCCCTCCTCCTCGGCCGCGTCCACGAGCGCCTTCGGGATCTCGTCGTAGTTGACGCCGACGGCGAACCCGAGCCCGACCACGCCCGCGCCCACCAGCCGCTTCACATAGCGACGCATGGCCTGCGGGTCCTCGGCGTCCAGCTTGAGCGCCGTGATCAGCAGCAGTTCGCCGCCCTCCATGTAGGGCACGGGGTCGGCGAGCTCGCTCACGTGTGCCCAGCGGACGGGGACGTCCAGGCGGTCCTCGCCCGCGCGCACGCTCAGCTTGAGCGCGGAGTGGTGGACGAGCGAGGCGAGCGTGGGGGGCATGAGGCCTTCGGGGCTGAGTTGTGATCCTTTGGCCGCCGTGTATGAACGACCTGTGTCGATTCTGCCTCACCGTACGGTCGTCTCGCGCCCGAATGTCCAGACGTCGTGTGCAGGACTGTTCAGGAACCTCAGCCGCGCAGGTCCACGAGGAGCGGGGGCGCGTGCTCGCCCTTCACATTGGTCAGTGAGAGCACCGCGTGCCCCGGCGGCACGGCGTGCGCCAGTTCGGACGCGGACCACCGCTCGCGCTCGACCTGGCGGACGGTCACGGCGCGCGCGGTCGGCGCATGCCCCGTGATCACCCGGCGCAGCATGTGCAGGGCCTTGCCCGCCGGGGTCTCCGCGATGATCTGCCGGTCGGTGACGTCCCGTGTCTCGGTCCACTCCTTGCCCCACACCTCGGCGAAGTCCTGCCCGTCCCAGGGGGTGAGCCCGGACAGCGCCATCCGGCAGCCGGTGGCGCCGAGGAGGGGTCCGCGCAGCGGCCGTGGAACATCGTCGAGGGTGCGCAGGGTCAGGACGGCTCCGGCGCCCGCGGACCGCAGCCGCTGGATGCCCCGGACGCTCTCGGGGGTCACCACGCCCGTGGCGTCGTCGAGCACCAGACACGCGAACAGCGACCGGTCCTCGCGCGTCGCGACACTGGCCGTGAACTGTGCGAGCACCAGCCGCGCAAGGATCCGCGAGGCGTCGGCGTGGCCGCGCTCGGGCAGGTCGATACGGACCCGCACCGGGTGGTCGAGGGCGCGCAGCGAGAAGGGCCGGGACTGCCCCGACGTATCGAAGAAATGGGCGAAGGCGGGCCGGTCGAGGAGGGCGACCCGGTCGGCGAGGACACCGGCCACATCGCCTCGGTGCCCCGACTGGCGCTCGCGGGCGTCCAGTTCCCGCAGCATCGCGTCCTGCCCGGAGTCCTCCAGTGCCTTGCGCAGCGCGGCGAGGGGGCCGGGCGCGCCGTCGAGGAGCTGCCGCAGCTCGGGCACGGACGGAAAGCGGCCGTGGACGGCCCGGTAGGGCCCGAGCAGCTGGGCGAGCACGGTGGTGGAGCGGCGGCTGTCCCCGCCGGGGTGCGGATCGGCGAGGTCGCCCACGAGCGCCTCGGCCAGCACGGCCGCCGCCTCGTCCGGGTCGGTGGTCCCGCCGTACAGGTCCAGGTCGTACACCGATTCGGGGTTTCCGATACGTACGACGACGTCGTACGCGTCCACCGGACCGAGCCCGGCACCGGCGGCGCCGACGACGACCACGGCGGCCCGGCCGGCGAGCGCGTGCAGGCACAGCGACTCGGCGAGCGGCCACACCAGCGAGCTGGTCTTGCCGGAGCCTGCGGGCCCGACGGCGACGAGGGAGGTGCCGAGCAGGTCGGGGCCGAGGGCGAGTCCGGTGCCGCGGTAGGCGTAGGGGTTGCGGGGGTCGTCGACGGTGGAGCCGAGCCGTACCTGCCCGGTGATCAGGTCGTGGCGGGCGAGCCGGACGGGCAGGTCACGTTCCCCGGAGGGGTGCAGACAGGCGGCGGCACCGTCCTTGAGGACCGCGCCGGTGAACGTGGCGAGGCTGTGACGGCCATTGAGCACGCCCTGCCAGGCACGGGCGATACGGGCGTGGTCGACGTCGCGCATGAGCCCGGCGCGCGCCTCGGCGGCAAGCCGGTCGGCGGCGTCCTGAGCCCCCGCCGCGCGCAGCTGGTTCCACTCGGCGGGGTCGTCCTCGGGCGCCGGGAGCCGCTCGCTCGCGGGGGCGGCCTGACGCCAGGCGGGCGGCCCGAAGCGCCGCCAGACCTCGCCCCAGCGGCCGAGCTTGCCGACGACGAGCATGATGGTGAGGGCGATGACCGTGTAGTAGCCGTACCAGAGAAAGGCGTTGCCGACGCGGTCGTTGCTGTGCCGCCAGGAGTCCGGGGTGAACAGCTCCAGGGGCACGACCCACCAGCCGCCGAGATAGCCGTTCCAGAGCAACGACCAGATCAGCCAGCCCACCAGGAACGCGATCAGTGCCCCGCTCAGCAGCTGGCGCGTCGGCGTCTGCTCGGGCTCCTGCTGGGGCCGTGGCCGGTGCGCGAAGCGCCACACTCCGGGTGCCGCCTGCGGCCGCGGCGCCCGTACCCAGGCCAGGAACGCAGAACCGTCCGGCAGCGGAGGCACCCCCGGTGCCTCCCTGGGCATCGGCGGCACCGCGGAGCGGTCCGGCGGCCCTGCCGGACGCGGCACGGCATCGGACCGTGTGCCCCGTGCGTCCTGCGTCCCGTCGCTGTCCATCGCCCTTGCCCCCTGACCAGCCGCTCCGTGCACCATCAGCGAGTCAATCTAACGCCCCCACAACGGGAGTTCACCGCATACGCGGCCGGGCTCGCGGCGATGCGTCCTGCTCCGCTATGTCCACCACGGACAAGCGGGTGCACCCAAGGCGCCCACATGGAGCATGCCCACCCTCCATGACCGGCTCTAGCCTGCGAGAAAAGAAGGCAAGCGTCCGAAAACACCCCCGCCCGGAACGCCCGGCCCACCGCAAGGCCGGTGCGCCGGAACCTCCGGTCCGGTTCGCACGATCATCAGGGAGCCCCCCATGACCGCACTTCCGCAGGAGCGCCGCGTCGTCACCGCCATCCCCGGCCCGAAGTCGCAGGAGCTGCAGGCCCGCCGTACCGCCGCGGTCGCGCAGGGCGTGGGCTCCGTGCTGCCGGTCTTCACCGCGCGCGCGGGCGGCGGGATCATCGAGGACGTCGACGGCAACCGTCTGATCGACTTCGGTTCCGGCATCGCCGTGACGTCGGTGGGCGCCTCCGCCGAGGCCGTCGTACGCCGCGCCTCGGCGCAGCTGCAGGACTTCACGCACACCTGTTTCATGGTCACGCCGTACGAGGGCTACGTGGAGGTCGCCGAGGCCCTCGCCGAGCTCACGCCGGGTGACCACGCCAAGAAGTCCGCGCTGTTCAACTCGGGTGCCGAGGCCGTCGAGAACGCCGTCAAGATCGCCCGTGCGTACACCAAGCGCCAGGCGGTCGTCGTCTTCGACCACGGCTACCACGGCCGGACGAACCTCACCATGGCGCTCACCGCCAAGAACATGCCGTACAAGCACGGCTTCGGTCCGTTCGCGCCCGAGGTCTACCGGATGCCGATGGCGTACGCCTACCGCTGGCCGACCGGCCCGGAGAACTGCGGTCCCGAGGCCGCGGCCCAGGCCATCGACCAGATCACCAAGCAGGTCGGCCCGGACAACGTGGCCGCGATCATCATCGAGCCGGTGCTCGGCGAGGGCGGCTTCATCGAGCCGGCGAAGGGCTTCCTGCCCGCGCTGCGCAAGTTCGCCACGGACAACGGCATCGTCTTCGTCGCCGACGAGATCCAGTCCGGCTTCTGCCGCACCGGCCAGTGGTTCGCGTGTGAGGACGAGGGCATCGTCCCCGACCTGATCACCACGGCCAAGGGCATCGCGGGCGGCCTTCCGCTGGCCGCCGTCACCGGCCGCGCCGAGATCATGGACGCCGCGCACGCGGGCGGCCTGGGCGGCACCTACGGCGGCAACCCGGTCGCCTGTGCGGGCGCACTGGGCTCGATCGAGACGATGAAGGAGCTCGACCTCAACGCCCGCGCCAAGGAGATCGAGGAGACCATGAAGGCCCGCCTCACGGCGATGGCCGAGAAGTACGACGTCATCGGCGACATCCGCGGCCGCGGCGCGATGATCGCGATCGAGCTGGTCAAGGACCGCACGACCAAGGAGCCGAAC
Source organism: Streptomyces sp. NPDC001634 (assembly GCF_040298185.1). Taxonomy (NCBI): domain Bacteria; kingdom Bacillati; phylum Actinomycetota; class Actinomycetes; order Kitasatosporales; family Streptomycetaceae; genus Streptomyces; species Streptomyces sp. NPDC001634. Next base: position 44,222 of record NZ_JBEOZU010000023.1, read on the forward strand.
CCGGAGGCGACCGCCGCGCTCGCCAAGGCCTGCCACCAGGAGGGGCTGCTGGTCCTGACCTGTGGCACCTACGGCAACGTGCTGCGTTTCCTGCCCCCGCTGGTCATCGGCCAGGACCTGCTGAACGAGGGCCTCGACATCATCGAGCAGGCGTTCGCGCGGATCTGAGCCACAGGGGATCCGAGCCACCGGGCAGTGGCAGCCGGATCACAGGAAAACCGCAGCTGAGCCACAGGGAGAACACCTCTGGCGCCCCACCCGTCCCAGCCCTTGTGTCCGCCGTGATTCCGGGGCCGGGACGACGGAGGTCAGAGCGTGTGAAGAACGTGTGCGAGGTGCATGACGGGACGCGATTCCGGCTGTCGGAGCGGTTTTTCCTGCCGTAGGTTCTACCCAGATGAGAGATACACCCGCCCACAGGGGACTGTGGGCGGTGCCGGGCTGAGGCCTCCCCAGCTTCGACCTGGTCGTGCCCTCGCGCACACAACCGGAGCTTCCAGCTCCGAATCTCCTCACCGATCGGACGGCCGCACGCCCCAAACCCCCCGGGGCGGGCGGCACACCGATCCGGACGGCCGCCTCGGAACCACCCCCCCTGTTCCGGGGCGGCCGACCTGCCTTCCGGGTACTGGTCACCACGGCGATCGACGTCAAGAATCTCGCCATGGCCGACAGCAGCGAGGACGCGGACCGAATACTCGTCCGCAGCAAATGGGGGACCAACCGCTACGCCCACCACCGGCACAACCCCGTCGGCCGTGCCCTCATCGTCGGCTCGCTGCTGTTCGCCGCCGGCGGCATGTACCTGCTCCACCGCCCGGGGCTCCTCGGCGGCTCCGGCGGCTGGGACGGGGACGACCTGCGGTCCGCGGTGCAGTCGGCAAGCTCCGAATTGTCGCGAGACGCTCAGTTCGGGCCCGGGACCATGAACTACGAGGAGATCCTGCGGGCCGGCATCGCGCAGCACGGCCACGGTCCCCGGGACGCGCTGACCGTCAGGCTTTCCTCGCAGCGACCGAAGTCCGCCGTGAGCAACGGGGACACGGAACAGGCCGACTACACCGTCACGGCGGAAGGCACGGACACCGCCTTCTGCCTCCACGTCCGGGCCACGAAACGCAAGCCGACGATCGGCTACGACGCCGTCACCGTCTCAGTCCGCGAAGGCGCGTGCCCGGCCTCCTGATGCGCCACCCCGGCATGCCGGTCCTGGCTGAAGGAGGCGATGTGGGCAGCCGGGCTCCTGCACCGTGATGCATATGTCACATACTGTGGCTTTTGGTGCAGAGTCTCTGCGGACGGGATGGAGCTGGGGCCGTGGCGTTCGCGGAGTCGGCCGGTAGCGGTGAGTCCACGCCCTCTCCCGAGTCGGCCCCGGAGTCCGAGCAACGGTCCTGGGCACCGCTGCTGGCCGTGTGTGCCGGGTATTTCATGGTGATCCTGGATGTGACCATCATCAGCGTCGCCGTGCCGGTGATCGGCCGGGAGCTGTCGGCCTCGCTCACCGGCATCCAGTGGATCACCGATGGGTACACCATGGTCTTCGCCGGGTTCCTGCTGACCGGTGGCGCACTGGGCGACCGGCTGGGCAACCGTCAGGTCTTCTGCTCGGGCGTGGCGGTGTTCACGGTGTCCTCGGCCGCGTGCGCGCTCTCGCCGAGCGCCCCCTTCCTGGTTGCGGCCCGGCTGGTGGAGGGGCTCGGCGCGGCGCTGATCGTGCCCGGTTCCCTGGCCCTGCTCCAGCAGGCCTACCCAGCGCCGGCCGCACGCTCACAGGCCTTCGGGCTGTGGGGTTCGATGGCGGGCATCGCGGCCTCTGCCGGACCGTTGCTCGGCGGGCTGCTCGTCTCCACGGTGGGTTGGCGCTGGGTGTTCCTCATCAACCTGCCCGTCGGTGTGGCCTGTCTGGTGCTGACGCTGCGGCATGTGGCACGCTCGCCCCGGCGCGCCGCCCGGGCCCTGGACTGGCCGGCGCAGTGCGCGGTGGTGGCGGCGGTGGCGCTGCTGACCGCGGCGCTCAACGAGGCCGGACGGCGGGGCTGGTCCGATCCGGCTGTTCTCGCCGGGGCGGGCCTGGCCGTACTGGCCGCCGCGGCGTTCGCGGTGCGCGAGCGGCTGGCCCGGTCTCCTGCCCTTCCGCTGAGCCTGCTGCGCTCTCGTGCGATGAGCGGCGGAGCCGTCATCGGCCTCCTGTTCAACTTCGGCTTCTACGGCATGGTGTTCACCGCCAGCCTGGAATTCCAGCACCAGCGCGGCTTCAGCGCCCTCGGCACGGGGCTGGCGCTCTTCCCGGCGGTGGCGATGACCATGTTCGCCTCCGTCCTGTCCGGGCGGCTGACCCGCCGCACCGGCGATCGTCCGCTGGTGATCTCCGGCATGCTCCTGGCTGCTCTGGGGCTGGCCGGCTGGGCCGCAGCGGGAGCCGACCCCGCCTACCCTGTACTGGTGGCCCCGATGATGGCCGCGGGATTCGGTACGTCCTTCGCCCTCACCGGCTCGACCGCCACCGTGATGGGTGCCGCAACCCCGGCGTACTCAGGCTCCGCCTCCGCCCTGTTCAACACCACCCGCCAGATCGGCAGCGCCACCGGCGTGGCGCTCGGCGGCAGCCTGCTCGCCACGGCCACTGACTACACCACCGGGCTGCGTACCAGCATGGCCATCGGTGCGCTCGCCTACCTGACCGCCGCAGGCCTCGCGTGGCTGTGCGTGCCGGCGAAGTCCAAAGGGGCGTAAGGCGTCTTGAGACCGTCGGGCAGGCCGGGCACATGGCTGTCGGGGCAGGCCTCGACGATGTCTTCATGCGGGTGCACCCGGACAACGACAGAGCGCTCAGGTGCTACCAGGGTGCCGAATTCATGCCGGTCGACGCCGGCCTTGCCAAGAGCTGGAATGCCGCTCAGCCGGTCGACCACGTCTGGCTCCGGCATGATTCCGGTGCCGCGGACGACCAAGGACGCTGAGCTCCACAACACGGACCCGGGCGTCCTACGGCCCACCGCCCCTGCCAAGCTGTGCACCGTGTCGCCCTCCCGAGACCCGGACCTCAGGCATCCGCCTGCCTCGCAGGACGGAAGCCCCCTGGCTCCGAGGCGACCGGCTCGCGTCCTGTTCTCCGCGACCCTCCTCTTCCTCCTGATCACCTGGCAGGTGGTCGCCCACGGGCCGCTCGCGCGTGCGGACAGGCGATTGAGCGGGTCCCTCGTCCACCCGGACCGGATCTCCGGGCTTCTCGCCGACCTCGGCAACATCGCGGTCGCCGTCCCGGTCCTGGTGGTGGCCCTGATGTACGTCGCCTGGCGTGCGCGTGCCACTCGTACCCACCGTTGGTGGCTGCCCTCCGTCGCAGCGGCCGTCCTCATGGCGGCCGTGCCCGGGGTCATCGTGCCGATCAAAGAGCTGATCGCCCGGCCGGGCCCACCGGTCATGGGCCCGGGCACGGGTTACTTCCCGTCGGGGCACACGGCCACCGCCGCGATCGCCTACGGGTCCGCGGCACTCGTCCTGTGGCCCTGGCTGCGCACGGGGTACACCCGCCGCGGGGTCCTCGGCGGCTGTCTGGTCCTCAACCTCGGCGTCGCCTTCGGTCTGGTCCGCCACGGGTATCACTGGCCCCTGGACGTGCTGGCCAGTTGGTGCCTGTGCGCGGTCCTGCTGACCGGTCTCGCGGCGTTCCTCAGCCGAAGTAGCCGTCGAACGTCTTCTGGAACTCCCAGCTCCCGTACCGGTCCCAGTTGATCGACCAGGTCATCAGGCCGCGCAGGCCGGGCCAGGTGCCGTGGGTCGCGTACGAGCCGCAGTTCGTCCTCTTCGTCAGGCAGTCCAGGGTCTTGGTGACCTCCGTCGGGGATACGTAGCCGTTGCCGGCGTTCGTGGACGCCGGCATGCCGATCGCCACCTGGTCGGGGCGCAGCGGCGGGAAGACGCTGTTCGGGTCGCCCGCCACCGGGAATCCGGTGAGCAGCATGTCGGTCATGGCGATATGGAAGTCGGCGCCGCCCATGGAGTGGTACTGGTTGTCGAGACCCATGATCGGGCCGGAGTTGTAGTCCTGGACGTGCAGCAGGGTGAGGTCGTCGCGCAGGGCGTAGATCACCGGGAGGTACGCGCCGCAGCGCGGGTCCTGGCCGCCCCACTTGCCCGTGCCGTAGTACTGGTGGCCGAGCTGGACGAAGAAGGTCTCCGGGGCCATCGTCAGGACGAACCGGGAGCCGTACTTGGCCTTCAGGGTCCTCAGGGCCGAGATCAGGTTGACGATCACGGGTGTGGTCGGGTTCTTGAAGTCCGTGTCGTTGGTGTCCAGGGACAGCGAGTGGCCTTCGAAGTCGATGTCCAGGCCGTCGAGGCCGTAGTCGTCGATGATCTTCGACACCGATGAGACGAACGTGTCACGGGCTGCCGTGGTCGTCAGTTGCACCTGGCCGTTCTGGCCGCCGATCGAGATGAGCACCTTCTTGCCGGCCGCCTGCCTGGCCTTGATCGCCGCCTTGAAGTCGGCGTCGCTCTCCGCGTTCGGGCACTCGGTGACGGGGCAGCGGGTGAAGCGGATGTCGCCCGAGGTGGCGGAGGTCGGTTCGCCGAAGGCCAGGTCGATGACGTCCCAGCTGTCGGGGACGTCGGCCAGGCGGGTGTAGCCCGAGCCGTTGGCGAAGCTCGCGTGCAGGTAGCCGACCAGGGCGTGGGCCGGGAGGTCCGTGGAACCTCCTCCGCCCGGTCCGGCGGAGGTGGTCGCGGTCACGCCTGCCGACTTGGCGGACTCGCCCGCGTCGTTCACCGCCGTGACCTGGAAGCTGTACGCCGTCGTGGGCGACAGGCCGCTCACCGTGGCCGAAGTGCCGCTGGTCGTCCGGACCTTCACGCCGTCGCGGTAGACCGCGTAGCCCGTCGCACCGGTGACCGCCGACCAGGACAGGGCGACGCTGGAGGACGTGACCGTGCCCGCCTTCAGGCCGGTCGGCGCGGCGGGCGGCTGCCCCGTGGCCACGCCCGGTCCGACCAGCGAGATGTCGTCGGCGTAGTACGCGCCGGTGCCGTACCAGCCGTGCGTGTAGATCGTGACCTTGGTGGTGGAGGCCCCGGTGCGGAAGGTCGTGGTGAGCTGCTGCCAGTCCGGTGCGGACGGGCTCCAGGCCGAGACGTCCGTGGTGCCGGTGCCGCTCGCGCCCAGATAGACATAGGAGCCGCGGACGTAGCCGCTGAGCGTGTACTGGGAGTCCGGTTGCACCGTCACCGTCTGGGTGCACTGGGCGTTGTCGCTGCCGGCCGGGGTCGCCTGCAGCGCCGCCGTACCGCTGTGCACCGGGGAGTTGACGGTGGTGCCCGCAGTGCTGCAGGTCCAGCCGTCGAGGCCGGCCTCGAAACCGCCGTTCCCCGCGAGGTCCGCGTCGGCCGCACGGGCGGCCGACGCGGTTGCGGTCAGTCCGGACACGGCCAGCGCGGCGGCCGCGCACAGGGCCGGAAGCCGGTGCCGGGCGAAAGGTCTGGTGCGATCCACAAGTGCCTCCGGGCATGGGGGAATTGGAGGGTGGAGCGCGCCCAACTTGGTCCAGACCAATTCGGTTGTCAAGGCTTCCGGCTGCCTAGCCGTCCCCGTCCGTCGCCAGCCGCGCCGCCGCCTCGTGCATGGCGAGTTCCAGCCGCGCCGGATCCGTGAGGGTGCCGGAGCCGTCCGGCGGGATCAGCCAGCGGACCGTGCCGGTCGTCCGGCCCGGGTAGGGCACCACGATCCAGGTGCCGAGCCCTGCCGTGCGCACACCGGTGCCGAGCCAGCGGGCCGCGGTGCCCGGCGGCACGAAGAAGCCCGTCCGCCCGTCGTCGGCGTCGACCAGCACCGGGCCCGGCCGGTCGGTGATGCGGAACAGCACGTCCAGCGTGCGGTGGCCCAGCTCGCCCGGCACGATGAGTACGTCCCAGGCCTTCCCGGCGGGCAGCAGCGTGACGCCGAGGGGGTTGCGCTCCCACTCCCAGCGGCAGGCATCCGGATACGGAGCCACGGATGCCAGCCACTCGACCGCCGTCCTCTCCCCAGTCATGACGGTGCCCTCCCTCTCTCTCGCAAGACGCTGATCGCGTCACAAAAGAGAGCGAGGTCCCCCGGACGGCATTACGCGGGTCAGGGCCGATTTCGGTCCGGGGTCAGCTGTCGAACCCCAGCCCGAGCCTGTCCATGGTCCTCAGCCAGAAGTTGCGCCGGCCGCCGTGTGCATCGGCCCGCGCCAGCGACCACTTGGTGAGCGCGATGCCCGTCCAGGCGAAGGGCTCCGGCGGGAACGGCAGCGGCTTCTTGCGGACCATCTCCAGCTCCGTCCGCTCCGTGCGCTCGCCCGACAGCAGGTCCAGCATCACCTCTGCGCCGAAGCGGGTGGCCCCGACGCCGAGCCCGGTGTAACCGGCCGCGTACGCCACCTTCCCCTGGTGCGCCGTCCCGAAGAACGCCGAGAAGCGTGAGCAGGTGTCGATGGCGCCGCCCCACGCATGGCTGAAACGGACGCCCTCCAACTGCGGGAAGCAGCTGAAGAAGTGCCCGGCGAGCTTGGCGTAGGTCTCCGGGCGGTCGTCGTACTCGGCGCGCACCCGGCCGCCGTACGGGTAGATCGCGTCGTAGCCGCCCCACAGGATGCGATTGTCGGCCGAGAGCCGGAAGTAGTGGAACTGGTTCGCCGAATCCCCCAGGCCCTGGCGGTTCTTCCAGCCGATCGACGCCAGCTGGTCGGTGGTCAGCGGCTCGGTCATCAGCGCGTAGTCGTAGACCGGGACGGTGTACGAGCGCACGCGCCGCAGCAGGTTCGGGAAGATGTTCGTGCCGAGCGCGACCCTGCGGGCGCGGACCTGGCCGTACGGGGTGCGTACGGCCAGACCGGCACCGTACGCCTTCAACGTGAGCGCGGGCGTGTTCTCGTAGATGCGGACGCCGAGTTGGAGACAGGCGCGCTTGAGTCCCCAGGCGAGCTTGGCGGGGTGGACCATGGCCACGCCCCGGCGGTCGTACAGGCCCGCCTGGAAGGTCGGTGAGTCGACTTGTTCCCGTACCGCTTCGGCGTCCAGGAACTCGACGCCGTCGGCGAGGCCCCGGCGCTCCATCTCCTCGTACCAGTCGCGCAGTTCCCACGCCTGGTACGTCTCGGTCGCGACGTCGATCTCGCCGCTGCGCTCGAAGTCGCAGTCCAGGGAGTAGCGGGCGACCGCCTTCTCGATCTCGTCGAGGTTGCGGACGCCCATCTCCTGGAGCTTGTGGATCTCGTCCGGCCAGCGGGCGAGGCCGTTGGCCAGGCCGTGGGTGAGGGAGGCGGCACAGAAGCCGCCGTTGCGGCCCGAGGCGGCCCAGCCCGCCTCGCGGCCCTCCACCAGCACCACATCCCGCTTGGGGTCCCGCTCCTTGGCGATGAGCGCGGTCCACAGTCCGCTGTAGCCGCCGCCCACGACCAGCAGATCGCAGGTCTCGGCGCCGGTGAGGGCGGGCTCGGGGTGGGGCTTGCCGGGGTCTTCCAGCCAGTACGGGACGGGCTGGGCATCGGAAAGAGACTTGGTCCAACGGGTCATGGCGCTTGGGGCCATGATTTCAACTCCCTACAAGATAATTGCGTTACGCCTTCTGGCGATTTCGGCGGTTGCCGATGGCCATGGAGGCCAGGACGAACAGTACGGCGACGATGAACATGGTCGTACCGATGACATTGATCTGAACGGGTGTGCCGCGCTGTGCCGAACCCCAGACGAACATGGGGAAGGTGACGGTCGAGCCCGCGTTGAAATTGGTGATGATGAAATCGTCGAAGGAGAGCGCGAAGGCGAGCAGCGCGCCCGCGGCGATTCCGGGTGCCGCGATCGGCAGGGTGACCCGCAGAAAGGTCTGGGACGGGCCCGCGTAGAGGTCCTGGGCCGCCTGCTCCAGCCTCGGGTCCATCGACATCACGCGCGCCTTGACGGCCGTCACCACGAAGCTGAGGCAGAACATGATGTGGGCGATCAGGATCGTCCAGAATCCGAGCTGAGCACCCATGTTGAGGAACAGGGTGAGCAGCGAGGCCGCCATGACCACCTCGGGCATCGCCATGGGCAGGAAGATCAGCGAGTTCACGGCGCCGCGTGCGCGGAAGCGGTAGCGGACCAGCGCGAAGGCGATCATCGTGCCGAGGATCGTGGCGCCGATGGTCGCATAGACCGCGATCTGGAGGCTGATGGAGAGCGAGCCGCACATGTCCGCGACACCGCACGGATGCTTCCAGGCGTCCAGCGAGAACTGCTGCCATTCGTAGTTGAAACGCCCCTTCGGTTTGTTGAAGGAGAACAGCGTGACGATGACGTTCGGCAGCAGCAGATATCCGAGTGTCAGGAGTCCCGCGATGATGACGAGATGGCGCTTGAGCCAGTTGACGAAGGTCATTTAAACCAGATCCTCCGTGCCGGACCTGCGGATGTAGACCGTGACCATGATGAGGATCGCGGCCATCAGGATGAACGAGAGCGCCGCGGCCGTCGGATAGTCGAGGATCCGCAGGAACTGTGTCTGGATGACGTTGCCGACCATCCGGGTGTCGGTGGAGCCGAGCAGGTCGGCGTTGACGTAGTCACCGGCGGCCGGGATGAAGGTCAGCAGCGTGCCGGAGACGACGCCCGGCATCGACAGCGGGAAGGTGACCTTGCGGAAGGTCGTGAAGGGCTTGGCGTACAGGTCGCCGGCGGCCTCGTGGAGGCGTCCGTCGATGCGCTCCAGCGAGGTGTACAGCGGCAGGATCATGAACGGCAGGAAGTTGTACGTCAGACCGCAGACCACCGCGAGCGGCGTGGCCAGGACGCGGTCGCCCGCGGTCCAGCCGAGCCAGTTGGTGAGGTCGAGGATGTGCAGCGTGTTGAGGGTGTGCACGACCGGGCCGTTGTCCGCGAGAATCGTCTTCCAGGCGAGCGTGCGGATCAGGAAGCTGGTGAAGAACGGCGCGATCACCAGGATCATGATCAGGTTCCGCCAGCGGCCCGCGCGGAAGGCGATCAGATACGCCAGCGGGTAGCCCAGCAGCAGGCACAGGACCGTCGCCGCGGCCGCGTAGAGGACCGAGCGGAGGAACTGCGGCCAGTACTGGGACAGCGCGTCCCAGTAGGTGGCGAAGTGCCAGGTGACCTTGTATCCCTGCTCCAGGGAGCCCGTCTGCACGGACGTGGAGGCCTGGTAGATCATCGGCAGCGCGAAGAAGACCAGCAGCCAGAGGATGCCGGGCAGGAGCAGCCAGTACGGCACCAGGCGGCCCCGCTTGCGCGGGGGCTTCTTCTCTGGGGCGGCCGGCGCGAGCGGCGGCGGCGCCTCGGTGACGGTGGCCATCAGGCGGCGTCCTCCTCGACGGTCTCGACGCCGGCGTCGATGTCCTGCGCCGCGTCCAGTCCGAAGGTGTGCGCCGGGTTCCAGTGCAGGACGACCTCGGCGCCGGGCACCAGCCGGGCGTCGCGGTCGATGTTCTGGGCGTAGACCTCGAACTCGGAGCAGACGGGGCTGTCGACGACGTACTGCGTGGAGACACCGATGAAGCTGGAGTCGGCGATGCGGCCGGTGATGCGGTTGCGGCCCTCGGGTATCCCGCCCGCGTCGTCTGCGTGGGTGAGGGAGATCTTCTCCGGGCGGACACCGACCAGGACCTTGCCGCCGGCCGTCGTCGGCGCGGAACAGCGCGCCTCGGGGAGCACAAGCTTGCCCGCGCCCGCCTTGAGGACGATGTCCTCGCCGCTCTTGGTGTCGACCTCGGCCTCGATGAGGTTCGAGGTGCCGAGGAAGTTGGCTACGAACGTGGTCTGCGGGTTCTCGTAGAGGTCGGTGGGAGAGCCGAGCTGTTCGACGCGGCCCGCGTTCATCACGGCGACCGTGTCGGCCATCGTCATGGCCTCCTCCTGGTCGTGTGTGACATGGATGAAGGTGATGCCGACCTCGGTCTGGATGCGCTTGAGCTCCAGCTGCATCTGCCGGCGCAGCTTCAGATCGAGGGCGCCGAGTGGTTCGTCGAGCAGAAGCACCTTGGGGTGGTTGATCAACGCGCGGGCGACGGCGACGCGCTGCTGCTGGCCGCCGGAGAGCTGGTGCGGTTTCTTGCGTGCCTGCTCGCCGAGCTGGACGAGGTCGAGCATCTCCTCGACCTGTTTCTTCACCGACTTGATACCGCGTCGGCGCAGGCCGAAGGCGACGTTCTCGAAGATGTCGAGGTGCGGGAAGAGGGCGTACGACTGGAAGACCGTGTTCACCGGGCGCTTGTACGGCGGCAGGTGCGTCACGTCCTGGTCGCCGAGGTGGACGGTGCCGGAGGAAGGTTCCTCCAGACCGGCGATCATGCGCAGTGTGGTGGTCTTTCCGCAGCCGGAGGCACCGAGCAGGGCGAAGAAGGAGCCCTGCGACACGGTCAGTTCGAGCGGGTGTACGGCGGTGAAGGAGCCGTAGCTCTTGCTGATCCCGGAGAGGCGGACGTCGCCGCTGTTGTCTGTCGTCATCTTCGTCACGCCCCTGTGAGCTTCGCGAACTTCTGCTGGAAGGCCGTCTCTTCCTTCTGGCTCAGTGAGCGGAAGGCATGGGACTTGGCCTGCATGGCCTTGTCGGGAATGATCAGCGGGTTGCTCGCCGCCGACTTGTCGATCTTGGCGAGGTAGGACTGCACTCCCGCGACGGGGCTCACGTAGTTGATGTAGGCGGCGAGTTCGGCGGCCGGCTCGGGCTCGTAGAAGTAGTCGATGAGCCGCTCCGCGTTCGTCTTGTGACGCGCCTTGTTGGGGATGAGCAGGTTGTCGGTCGACGTCATGTAGCCGCTGTCGGGGATGATGTATCCGACGTCCGGGCTGTCCGCCTGGAGCTGGACAATGTCTCCGCCCCAGGCGATGCACGCGGCGAAGTCGCCCTTGGTGAGGTCGGACGTGTAGTCGTTGCCGGTGAAGCGGCGGATCTGGCCCTTGTCGACGGCCTTCTGCAGGCGCGCGATCACCGCGTCGAAGTCGTCGTCGGTGAACTTCGCCGGGTCCTTGCCCATGTCGAGCATCGTCATGCCGATGCTGTCGCGCATCTCGGTCAGGAAGCCGACCCGGCCCTTGAGCTTGGGGTTGTCGAGCAGGTCGGAGACCGACTTCACCTCGATGCCGTCGAGCGCCTTCTTGTTGAACGCGATGACGGTCGAGATGCCCTGCCAGGGGTACGAGTAGGCACGGCCCGGGTCCCAGTCGGGGGCGCGGAACTGGTCCGACAGGTTGGCGAAGGCATGCGGCAGGTTGGACGGGTCCAGTTTCTGGACGTATCCCAGGCGGATCATGCGGGCGGCCAGCCAGTCGGTGAGGACGATGAGGTCGCGGCCGGTGTCCTGGCCCGCGGCGAGCTGGGGCTGGATCTTGCCGAAGAACTCGTCGTTGTCGTTGATGTCCTCGGTGTACTTGACCTGGATGCCGGTCCGCTTGGCGAAGGCGTCGAGCGTGGGATGGTGCTTTCCGCTGTCGTCCACGTCGATGTACTCGGGCCAGTTGGAGAAATTGACGAGCTTCTCCTTGGCCGAGTGGTCGTCGGCGGACGTGCCGCCCTGGGTCTTGCCCGCCGCGGGGATCCCGCAGGCGCTCAGCGCCCCGAGGCCGCCGACCGCGAGCACGCCGCCCGCGGAGGCGCGCAGCAGCGAACGGCGGGCGAGGGAGGCCCTGCCGTTCCGGAAGCTGCGCCGCATGGCGGCCGGTTGGGCCGGGGAGAGGCGTTCGGGCTCGTACTGCTCCATGCGCGTGGTGCCCTTTCGGGAGGGGTCGGCGGCCGCGGGTCGGGCGGCCTGTCTGCTAGCGGTCCCCGAAGATGGTGCGGTGCCAGTCCTTCCGGGCCACCGCGGTGTTGTCGAACATGACGTGCTTGATCTGGGTGTACTCCTCGAACGAATACGCGGACATGTCCTTGCCGAAGCCGGAGGCCCGATAGCCGCCGTGGGGCATCTCGCTGATGATCGGGATGTGGTCGTTGACCCACACGCAGCCGGCTTTGAGCTCGCGGGTGGCACGGCCGGCCCGGTAGACGTCCCGGCTCCAGGCGGAGGCGGCGAGGCCGTACGGGGTGTCGTTGGCAAGCCGGATGCCGTCGTCGTCGCTGTCGAAGGGCAGCACGACCAGCACGGGCCCGAAGATCTCGGACCGCACGATCTCGCTGTCCTGGGGTACGTCGGCGACAAGGGTCGGCCGATAGTACGCACCGTTCTTGAGATCCCCTTCAGGGGCCTGACCGCCGGTCACCACGCGCGCGTAGGCGCGCGCCCGGTCGACGAACCCGGCCACCCGGTCGCGCTGGACGTGCGAGATCAGCGGGCCGAGGTCGGTGCCCGGGGCGAAGGGGTCCCCGAGCCGGACGGTCTCCATGAGGGCGGCGGTCCGCGCCACGAACTCCTCGTAGAGGGGGCGTTGCACATACGCGCGCGTGGCGGCCGTGCAGTCCTGGCCGGTGTTGATGAGCGCGCCCGCGACCGCGCCGTTGACGGCGGCCTCCAGGTCGGCGTCGTCGAAGACGACGAACGGCGCCTTGCCGCCGAGTTCCAGATGGAGCCGCTTGACGGTGGCGGTGGCGATCTCCGCGACCCGCTTGCCGACGGGGGTGGACCCGGTGAAGGAGGTCATGGCCACGTCCGGATGGCCGACGAGGTGCTCGCCCGCCTCCTTGCCGGTACCGGTGACGATGTTGATGACACCGTCCGGGATCCCGGCGTCCGTGGCGGCCCGGGCGAAGAGAAGTGAGGTCAGCGGGGTCAGCTCGGCCGGCTTCAGGACGATCGTGTTGCCCGCGGCGATCGCCGGGAGGATCTTCCAGGCGGCCATCTGGAGGGGGTAGTTCCAGGGCGCGATGGAGCCGACGACGCCGATGGGTTCGCGGCGGACGTAGGAGGTGTGGTCGCCGGAGTACTCACCGGCGGACTGCCCCTGCAGATGCCGGGCCGCACCGGCGAAGAAGGCGGTGTTGTCGATCGTGCCGGGGACATCGAACTCCCGCGTCAGCTTGAGGGGTTTGCCGCACTGGAGGGACTCGACGCGGGCGAAGTCCTCGGCGCGGTCCGCGAGGACGGCGGCGAAGCGGTGCAGCGCGTCGGAGCGCTCGCCGGGGGTGGCGGTGGACCAGCCGGGGAAGGCGGCGCGGGCGGCGGCCACGGCGCGGTCGACGTCCTCGGCGCCGGCGAGCTCGTAGGTGTAGACCTCGGTGCCCGTCGAGGGGTCGACCACCGCGTGGGTGCGGCCCGAGGTACCCCTGGCCGGTCTGCCCGCGATGTACTGCGCACCGTCCGCGAAACGTTCCCGTACGTCGTCCTGCGTCCTGAAGCGGGTCGTGTCGGCGTCGCCGGCGTTGCCCGGATTGTGCATGTCGCTCTCCTCCGCCGCCGACCCGCGATTTCCGCGGGGGCTGGCGTAGCTCCAGCCTGATTTGAGTGCCGATCCTGACAGAGCAGGCGTTCACCAACAAGGGATTCCGTTGTTGCCTTTTGGTTACGCGACGGAATCTGTCGACCAGGTGTCGAGTGCTCCCGATAAAGGGGGGACGGAGTGTCAGTGGTGCGTGCCAGACTCGCGTGCATGGGGAAGATCGATTCTTGGGAAGCCCTGATCGGGGCGGTCCACGCGGGGGCGAGGGTCAAGTACCTGCACTTCTGGGGCCACCGGCCGCGGCCGGACGGACAGATCGGGGCGAGCTGTCTGAGCCAGTGGTGGCCGTCGCCGTTCACCGTCGACGGAGTGGAGTACGCGACGGCGGAGCACTGGATGATGGCCTCGAAGGCGAGACTCTTCGACGACGCCGAGGCGGAGCGGAAGGCCCTTCAGGCACCGAACCCGGCGCTCGCCAAGAAGGCGGGGCGGCTGGTGCGCGGCTTCGACGAAGCCATATGGGAGCGTGAGCGCTTCGGCATCGTGGTCGAGGGCAGCACCCACAAGTTCGCCGCCCACGCCGACCTGCGGACGTTTCTGCTGGGCACGGGGGATCGCGTGCTGGTCGAGGCGAGCCCGATGGACCGGGTATGGGGCATCGGGCTCGCTGCGGACGACGAACGGGCGTCGGATCCGGAACGCTGGCGGGGGCCGAATCTGCTGGGATTCGCACTGATGGAGGCCCGGGAGCGGCTGGGCGCGCGCTAGGCCCTGTCGTCAAACTCCCTCCCCCAGCCTTCGGCCGGGAGGTGCCCCCAGCCCCGCGACGAGGGCCCGCCCTCCGGGCGGACGACGGGAGTTTGACGACAGGACCTAGGGCTGCCCGGGTACCACCAGCGATGTCGAGTAGCCGTCGTCGGTGCCGTTCCCGGGGGTGTCGAAGCTGTTGTAGGGGGCGGCGACGAAGACGATGAGCAGCACGACGCCGAGGACGAAGCCGACCGCTCCGCAGATGATGCCGGCCAGGGCCATGCCCCCGTTCGTCGCCTCGCCGCGGTGCGCCTTGCGCCGGCCGACGATGCCGAGGATCACGGCGAGCACGCCCATGAAGATGGACACCGGCCAGAGGCAGAACACCACGGCGGAGATGATCCCGATCACGAGCGAGGCGGTGCCCGTGCCGTTGTCCGGCGCGAGCGGCATCCCGGGCCAGCCGTAGCCGGGGCCGCCCTGGGGGCCGTACGGCGCGCCGTACCCGGGATATCCGGGGTACTGGGGATAGCCGTAGGGCACCCGCCCGGGCCCTTCGGGCCCGATGGGCGGCGGCGGCACGTGCTCACCGGCGGCGGGCGGCGCGAAGGGGTTGCCGGGAGCCGCCGGGGGCGGTGGGGCGAAGGGGTTCCCGGAGGCCGCGGGCGTCGGTGGGGCGAAGGGATTCCCGGAGGCCGCGGGCGTCGGTGGGGCGAAGGGATTCCCGGAGGCCGCGGGCGTCGGTGGGGCGAAGGGATTCCCGGAGGCCGCGGGATACGGTGGCGCGAAGGGGTTACCCGGTGTCGAGGGGGTGGGGCTCGGCGGGGCGAAGGGGTTGTTCCAGGGGCCCTGGGCCGCAGCGCCCGGTGCGTCGGAGCCCGGCCGGGAGACGACCGTGGGCTGGTCGTGCACGGAAGGGGTGTCCCGGGGGCCGACGGGGGTGCCCCCGGCCGGACCGGCGCCGTCCGGGCCGGGCACCGCGTCCTCGACGGGCGGCGCCCACGGGTCCCGCGCGGTGCGCGGACCGGACTTGTCGAACAGGACCTTGGGGGCCTGGTCGGCCGGAGCCCCCGGTGCCCGGCTGTCCGGAACAGTCGGTATGCCGGGTGCCCGTCCTGCCGCGCCTCCCGGTGTGCCGGGTGCCCGGTCCGTCCCGTCGACGGGCGGAGCCCACGGGTCCGGGGCCGCGTTCTCCGGCGCCCCCGGCGTCTGCGCGTCGTCGGACATGCGTGAGGTCCCCCCTCCGTCGTACGTTCCGTCATGCTACGGCTCACGTCCCCCCGACGTGAGCCGCGTCCTACGATGATCCCTGACTCACCGATCAGCCGATCACCCGCGTCCCGCCCGAACCCGGCGCCGGGACGCCGTTCCGGGGAGGAATCCTTGACCGACCACCGCGACAGCACAGCCGTGCGCGATCTGCACGCCTTCATCGCCGGACTGCCCAAGGCCGAACTGCACGTGCACCACGTCGGCTCCGCCTCCCCCCGCATCGTCTCGGAACTGGCCGCCCGCCACCCCGACTCCAAGGTCCCCACCGACCCCGAGGCCCTGGCCGACTACTTCACGTTCACGGACTTCGCCCACTTCATCGAGGTGTATCTGTCCGTCGTCGACCTCGTCCGGACCCCCGAGGACGTACGCCTGCTGACGTACGAGGTCGCCCGCGACATGGCCCGGCAGCAGGTCCGCTACGCCGAGCTGACCATCACCCCCTTCTCGTCCACCCGCCGCGGCATCGACGAGCACGCCTTCATGGACGCCATCGAGGACGCCCGCAAGGCGGCGGAGGCCGACTTCGGGACCGTACTGCGCTGGTGCTTCGACATCCCCGGCGAGGCGGGCCTCGAATCCGCCGAGGAGACGGCACGGCTCGCCACCGACGACCGGCTGCGCCCGGAGGGCCTCGTCTCGTTCGGACTCGGCGGACCCGAGATCGGCGTACCGCGTCCCCAGTTCAAGCCCTACTTCGACCGCGCCCTTGCCGCCGGCTTGCGGTCCGTGCCGCACGCGGGCGAGACCACCGGGCCCGAGACGGTCTGGGACGCCCTGAACGAGCTGCGCGCCGAGCGCATCGGGCACGGCACCAGCTCCGCCCAGGACCCGAAGCTGCTCGCCCACCTCGCCGAGCACCGCATCCCGCTGGAGGTCTGCCCGACCTCCAATATCGCCACGCGCGCGGTCCGCGCCCTCGACGAGCACCCGATCAAGGAGTTCGTGAAGGCCGGCGTGCTCGTCACCATCAACTCCGACGACCCGCCGATGTTCGGCACCGACCTCAACAACGAGTACGCCGTCGCCGCGCGGCTGCTGGACCTCGACGAGCGGGGGCTCGCGGACCTCGCCAAGAACGCGGTCGAGGCATCCTTCCTCGACGAGGCCGGCAAGGCGAAGCTGACGTCGGAGATCGACACCTACACCTCGGCGTGGCTCGCCCCCTGAGCACCGCTCCCCCGGGCACCGCCACAATGGGTCCCATGCGCCCCGTGACTGCCGTCGCCCATCGCGGCGATCCCTACCGCCACCGTGAGAACACGCTCGACTCCCTGCGTTCCGCGCTCCACCGGGGCGCGGACGCGGTGGAGATCGACGTACGGCTCACCCGGGACGGCGTCCCCGTGCTGCTGCACGACGCGACACTGAAGCGGCTGTGGGAGCAGGAGCGCCCGCTCGCCGCGCTCTCCTCGGACGAGGTACGGGGGCTGACGGCGGGCGGGGTCCCGACGCTGGCGGACGCCCTCGCGGCGACCGACGGGAGCCGGGTCATGATCGACCTGCCGGGCGGGCCCCCGGCCCGGGACGTGCGCCGGATCGTGGACGTGGTGAGGGAGTGCGGGGCCGAGGAGCGGGTGTACTACTGCGCGGGAGCGCAGACGATGCTGGCCGTCAGGGCCGCCGCGCCCTCGGCGGAGATCGCCCTGACCTGGACGACCCTCGCCCCGCCACGGCCCGCCCTGCTCGACGCGGTGCGCCCGCGGTGGCTGAACTACCGGTTCGCACTGGTGGACCGGGAGCTGGCCGCCCGGGTCCACCGGGACGGCTACCTGCTGTCGGTGTGGACCCCCGACACCCGTCGCTCCATGCGGCGCCTCCTCCGCATCGGGGTCGACTCGATCACCACGAACCGCATCGACGCACTGTGCGCACTGCGCGGACCGGCGGACGCGGTGAACGGCTACACGCTCGAGCGTTGAGGGACCGTGGCCGCGTCGGCCGGGGCCGAGCGGGTGACGTACTGGGGTACCGGCGCGGTGTCCTTGCCGTTGTCGCGGACCAGCCCGTAGCGGATGACGCCCTGGGCCGGTCCGGTCAGGATGTCCTTCTCCGCCTGGTCCCAGCTCGACGGAAAGACGATCAGGCCGTAGTCGCAGCCCCGCTCGTTCTGGGTGAGGGTGACGGAACCGTCGAGGTAGAAGTACTCGTTCTGCCACATCTGCTGAGTGCCGGCCGGCAGGACGGCGTATCCGATGCTCGGTCCGCCCATGCCGGTGGCGTAGCCGTCGGGGCTGCCCGCGAGGGGATCGTCCATCCGTCGGCCGCCACCCGACGCCACGTGGAACAGCTTCCCCTTGAGACCGGTCCAGCTCGGCGGGACCAGCGCGCCGGGCCGATTCCTGGGCGAGATCTGCCAGCGCACCAGGACATAGCCCTGCCCCTTGAGCGTCACGCTGTCCCCGCGGTGCTGCATGACGGTCTTCGCACCGCCGGAGCTGGTGATCCCCGACTCGGGGCGGTGGGGCAGCGTGCCGGGCCGGGCGCCAACCGCGGGCGCGCTGTCGACGGCGTCCACGACCGAGCCGTACACGTCGGTCTCCGTCTTCGAGGGGGACGGTGACGGCGAGGGCGGACTCGTCGGCGTCGCGGACGGTGTCCGGGACGGGCTCACCGACGCCGTGGGGGCGATGGCGGCCCGCGGGGGCGGATCGTGCGGGGGCCGGGTGACGACGTACGCACCGCCCGCGACGATCGTCGCCCCCGCCGTCACCACCACGGCGGGCTTGGTGAGCGCGCCCAGCACCTTGGCGGACCAGCCGACGGAGGCGGTCGCCGCGGACGTCTTGCCGCCGAGTGCCAGCGCCAGCGTGAAGCCGACCGGCACCGGGACGAGCGCCATCCCGACGAGCAGCCGTTCGGCGGGTACGACGCCCTCGTCCGCCCCCGCGCAGTACGCGCAGCCGCGGATGTGCCGGGCGAGCCGCTTGCGCCACACGGAGCCGGGCCGTCCGTCCCAGCGGTCGGTGAGGGCGCCCAGTTCCGGGCATGCCCCTTCCAGCGCCCTTACGATGCCGCGCGCCACCTCCAGCCGCTCCTTCATCCGCTGCACCCGTACGGCGGCGTGCTGCCGGCTGATGCCGACCGCGTCCGCCAGTTCGCGGCGGGTGAGTTCGCCCGCGACCTCCAGCCACCACAGCGACAGCAACTGGCGGTCCTCGTCGTCGAGCCAGCGCACCGCCTCCGCAACCTCACGCCGCTGGCCCTCCAACTGGAGCCGCAGCACGGTGAGTTCGGCGAAGTCGGCCGCCTGGTCACCCGCGTCGCGGGCCAGCGGCTCGGCCGTACGGCGGCGCGCCCGGTCCCGTATCTGCCGCATGGCGATGGCGACCAGCCAGGAGCGGAAGCTGTCCGGGTCGCGCAGCGTGCCGAGGTTGTCGACGGCCCGGAGCATCGTCTCCTGTACGACGTCGTCGACGTCCGCATGGCCGTTGAGGGCACGGCCGACGATGTTGTAGACGAGCGGCAGCCAGCCCGCGACCAGCTCGTCCAGTGCCTGTCGGTCGCCGGTCTGCGCCGCCGCGATGGTCGAGCGCCACTGCCGGGTGTCCACGTGCGTCCTTTCCACGGTCGTCGTACCGCGCTGCGGACGTCCAGTCTCAGCCACGGCTGTGGCATACGGGACGGGAGGCCCTCGACGGCCCGCACCAGGGTGCTGAGTACCGTCCGATACCGGGCGAAATGGCTTGCTGCGGCTCGCGGTCGAGGCGAGTGCGGTCATCGTGCCCGTGACTCACGCGATGCGCTCCTGTGCGTCGGAAACGGGGGGCGCTGAAGGAGACGGAGTGGCGGGCGGGGCGATAACAGTTTTTCGGGGATCCCGTCGAAGTCGCGGGCCCCTAGGGGCAACCCTCGGCCCGATGCCCGGGGCGGCGCCCTCCTCGGTGAGGATCCCCGGAGCGGGGACGGCCCGCAGGATGATCTTCGACATCCCACCGAACCCGGAGCAGAAGATGCAGATACGCCCGACCGCCGTCGCCCTCGCCGCCGCTCTGACCCTGAGCCTGACCGCATTGCCCCTGGCGGGAACCGCCGCCGCCCACTCCGCCCCGTCGTCGTGCACGGCACAGGCGGGCCCGCCGTCGGCGACCGGCGGGCCCGATACCGAGGCCCTGTGCGCGGCGATCGCCGGGCTGCCCGATCACGATGCGACCGCGGCCCTCCTGCGCGTGGGCGGCAAGGGGAGTTGGCGCGGTGTCGCCGGAGTGCGTGACGTCCGCAGCGGGGCGCCGGCCCTGGAGCACGCACGCTTCCGGGCCGGTTCGGTGACCAAGGTCGTGACCGCGGCGATTGTGCTGCAACTCGCCGCCGAGGGGCGGATCAGTCTCGACGGCACCGTGCAGCAGTATCTGCCGGGTCTGCTCACCAAGGACTTCCGGCCCATCACCGTACGGCAGTTGCTGACCTACACCAGCGGCCTGCAGTCGGGCCCGTCCCTCGGCGACACCGTCGAGGACGGCTACCCGCACCGCTTCGAGACGCTGACACCGCAGCAGGTCGTGGCGGCCTCGGTCGCCCTGGGCCCCGGGTACGAACCCGGAACGCAGCAGAACTACGACAACATCCACTACACCGTACTCGGCATGCTGATCGAGAAGATCACCGGTGACTCGTACGCGCACCAGGCGGCCGTACGGATCTTCCGGCCGCTCGGCATGCGGGACACCTCGTTCCCGCACGGGGCCGACCCCCGCATCCACGGTCCGCACAACCGTGGATACGACTGGATCGACGGCAAGTTGGTGGATGTGACGGACTGGAACATGTCCGACCGATGGGCGGCCGGAGACATGATCTCGACCACCAAGGACCTCGAACGGTTCCTGGTGGCGCTGTTCCGCGGCCGGGTCGTGCCCGAGCCGCAGCTCAAGGAGATGTTCACCGTCCCGAAGGTGCCCGGGGCGACGTACGCGGCGGCGCTGGAGCGGTTCGAGCTGAACGGCAAGGTGATCTGGGGCAAGACGGGTTCGCGGCCCGGCTACAGCACGGTCATCGCCGCCACCCGGGACCTGTCCCGGACCCTCGTCTATTCCGTCAACTCGACCGACGCGAAGAACGACGGCCTGACCGTCGCGAAGCGGTTCGCGTTCCCGGCGTTCAACCGCTGACGGCCGTGGCGGGAGGGGCCGACGGTGCCGGTGCCGTCAGCTCCTCCAGACGCTTGATCTTCTTCCGCACCATGTAGAGCGGCACCACGCCGAAGACCCCGAAGGACATGTCGATCACCGACCACCAGAAGGGGATACCGCGGATCGGCCCGCAGATCAGGGCGAGCGGGACGATGCCCGCGCAGGCGATCATGCCGAACTCGACGACCCAGATGTTGCGGACGGGATCGCGGTAGGGCCCGTAGAAGGCCACCGCGATCACCAGGTGCGCGAAGGCGAGCCAGTCCGTTCCGTAGAGGACGAAGGGGTACTCGGCGTCGGTGGCGTCGAGCCCGCGGCGCACCCGCTCGATCCAGTCCATGAGGGCGGGGAGGTGCTCCGGCACCGACAGGGACCTGAGCACGTCCTCGGCCCAGTGCAGTTCGTGCACCAAAGGGAAGGCCGTGGCACCGCTGAGCACCAGGCAGACGACGAACAGCACCAGCCAGACGCGGATGCCCTTCAACAGGGCGGCTCTGTCGCTCATGACGCGAGCGTACGCCTCGAATTGAACATGTTCAAAAGCGGCGCCGTCACAACCTGCGCGACCCACACACTTGCGCAACTGCTAAAGTATTCTGGTGAGTGGCGCACCTGCAGCGGCACACAAACCGCCCGGCGGCAGAGGCGAGGAGTGAGTGGCGAGTGTTCCCCGATGTGGGCCCCCTGGAGCTGGTCACCCTGGTGATCCTGGCCGTTCTGCTGTTCGGCCCGGACAAACTGCCGCAGCTCATCCAGAACGTGGCGGGGTTCCTGCGCAAGGTGCGGGAGCTCTCCGAGAGCGCCAAGGACGAGGTCCGCTCCGAACTGGGCCCGGAGTTCAAGGACTTCGAGTTCGAGGACCTGCACCCGAAGACGTTCGTGCGCAAGCACCTTCTGGACGGTGACGGGCTGGAGCTGCGCCGCGACCTCGGCATCGACGAGATCCGCGGCGCGCTCGACCCCACCAAGGAGCTGACCGAGACCGCCGAAGCGGTCCGCGAGGGAGCGGACCACGCCGTCGAGGCCCCCGCTGTCGACCCGGACGCCACCTAGGTCCTGTCGCCCAAGGGCGAGCCGCTGCGGTTCCGGCTTCGACGTGGCGAGCCCCCGGCTACCGCAGCCGGCTGCGACCGCTACGTACCGACCGCCTTGCCCGCCCGGGCCCAGTTGGCGTGCAGCCGGTCGAGGTACGACTGGGCCTGACTGCCGGGAGTCGCGCCGCGGGCGAAGGCGAGCATGTTGCCCGCGCCGGCGTTGTAGCCGAGGGCCAGCAGTTCGTTCCTGTTGCAGGAGGCGGGCCACCGGGCGGGCAGTTGGGCCGCGAGGTCGTGCAGATACCAGGCTTCGGCCTCGATGGCGAGGCCGCGGTCGTCGGGCAGTTCCTCCCACCTGCGGCCGGCGAAGTCCCGGCCCTTCTTGGTGTCGTCGAAGGTCGCGCGGTGCATGTTCGCGATGCCGAAGGAGGAGTCCGGCTTGTACCTCTGCCAGGCCCTCTCCAGGGCCGGGTCGTGCGGTTTGTAGGACTCGTTGTAGAGGATCGCCATCAGCAGCTGTGCGCTGACGCCCGTCTGACGGGCCCGGGTGCGGACCTGGGAGGCGTAGTCGGCGGGGTCGTACGACAAGGCGGTCGCCGACGTGGAGGGACTCACGGACCCTGTGGGTGAGGCCGAGGCGGAGGGACTCACGGGTCCCGTGGGTGAGGCCGAGGATCCGGCCGGGGGCGGTATGTCGGACTGCCGGGTGTCGGCCGCGTGGACGATGACGTACAGCGCCACGGCGAACACCGGCACGGCCAACCACCGCCGCCATGACCGGGCTTCGGCCATGTTCCGCCCTCTCTCGCACCCAGCTATCGGCAAGCCTCTTCTACCGCACGCGGTCCAAGACCTGCGTGAGGCGCCGCGAACGCCTCACAGGATTCAGCTCCGGAGAGCCACCGCGCCCGCAGGCGGGACACCAAGACCTCCGTGCGCCACGGACGTCTCCCCGGAGCGCGCCGCCAGCTGGCCGACCATGATCCGGACGACGGTGACGACGTCCGGGTCGTCGACGTAGTAGACCTGCCGACGGCCTTCGCGACGCGAGCGTACGAGGCCGGCGAGCTTCAGCTTCGACAGGTGCTGGCTGACCGCCGGGAGGGCTCCGCCCACACGGTCCGCGAGGTGGGTGACATCGCTCTCGCCCTGGGCCAGGGCCCACAGGAGGTGCAGACGCGGCGTCGAGGCCAACAGCCCGAAGGTGGCGGCCGCCTCCGCCAGGACCTCGGCGGACGGATCCTCGAAGCCACCGACGTTCTCCGCCACAGTCCTCTCCCGCCCCGTCACAGCAAACGCACGCGCGAGCACCCAGTGTAGGCGTGGGGTCCGGGCGTGCGCGCCCTCCGGTGCCCCGGCCCGTGCACCGGGGCCGGGGCCGTGGGAACCGGCCGGTCAGTCCTCTTCGTAGTAGTTGTTCACGACCACTTCCGGTTCGTCGTCGTCGAACGCCTCGTTGAGCAGTGCACCGCCGACCAGACCGGCCGCACCGGCGCCGATGAGCGCGCCTGCGCCGAAGCGGCGCCCGCCCTGCTGGTGGTCGTGGTGGTCACCGTACTGTTGCGGATATCCCTGCTGGGGATAGCCCTGCTGGGGATATCCCTGCTGCGGGTAACCCTGTTGCGGGTAACCCTGTTGCATCGGCTGCGGATACCCCTGCTGAGGCGGCGTGTAGAACGGCGGCGGCGTGCTCTGCACCCGCTGCGCGCAGCCGCCGCACGCCTGGACCGGCCGGGGCACACCCCACTGCGGGGACCATGTCACGGTCATCGTGCCGGGGCCGTGGTTGGGGTCGAAGAAGCACGTCACGGAGGAACTCCCTGTCGGTTGAGGTGGTGCTGCCGCCATCGGGGTCATCGGAGAGCCCGGTGCGGGTGTCGGGGCCGCGGGCACGGGCGGCACATATGTGCCGGTGCCGGCTTTGGTGACCGGCTGCGGAGCGGGCATGGAGGCCGGGCTCGCACTCTCGCGCAGGACCGCCACGCCGTAGTCCGTGGCGATGCCCGCGAGCCCGGAGGCGTAACCCTGCCCGACCGCGCGGAACTTCCACTCCGCGCCATGGCGGTACAGCTCGCCGAAGACGAGCGCGGTCTCGGTCGCAGGCCCTCCGGCCGCCAGGTCGTAGCGGGCCAGTTCGGTGCCGCTCTCCTGGTCCGCGACCCGGATGTGCGCGCCGCGCACCTGCCCGAAGCTCTGGCCCCGGACCGAGGCGTCGTAGAGGGACACCAGAAAGACGATCTTTGTGACCTCGCCCGGTACCCGGGTGAGGTCGACGTGGATCTGCTGGTCGTCCGGACCGTGGGGGCCACCGCCGCCGGAGTGGCGCACCGAGCCGTCGGGACTGCTGAGGTTGTTGAAGAAGACGAAGTGCTCGTCGGACAGGACCTTCCCCGACTCGTCGCACAGGAGCGCGGCGGCGTCCAGTTCACAGCCGGTGTTGGCCTGCCAGCCCAGTCCGACCGTCACGGCGGTCAGGCCGGGGGCCTGCCGGCTCAGCGACACGTTGCCGCCCTTGGTCAGGGCCACACTCATGACCATCCTCCGCTGCTGCTCCGTCCTACCGCCCTCATCATGATCAACGCGATTCGATCCCTTCCGGTTCCCCGATTGCGCAATACCTGAAGTAAAAGACGGCAAGATCCCGGCCTGCGCACCACGCGCCCCACCGTCCCAACGACCGTGGCGGGGCAGCAGATCCTGGAAGGTCCGGCTCTACCGGGCGGCGTGATCGCCCCGTTCCCCGACCGAGGCCTCCTCGAGCCGGCCCAGCAGGAACGGCACAACACCCCGCTCCAGCAGGGCCAGTTGCCACGCCTCCCAAGCCCTTCTCACCTCCCGATCGGTGTCGCCCGGCAGTCCATCCTCCCCTGCGGACCGGTTGCGCGCCGCGGACACCACCGACCAGACGAGATCACCGATCACCGCTCCGGCGGCGACGGCTGCCGCCAGTAAACCCGCCGTGATCAGGCCGTCGCCGATATAGGGCCGGCCCTCGACGGCCCGTAGCGCATACCCGGACAGCAGGAAAACGCCGGCGGCGACAGCCGACAGGCTCGGCACGAACATCGGCGGCACAGGCAGGATCCCACCCGCACCGCGTGCCGCCGCTGCCGATTGCCGTCGACCGCCCCGCTCGGCGGCCACCGCGCGCGCCTGGAGATAGTCCCGGTACTCGATGGCCGCGGTGGCGACGACGGCCGTACGGGCCTGGAGCGCCCGGGTGCGCAGTTGCTCGCGGTCGAGCACTCCCGCGGCGCGGTCGAGCGCCTCCCTGACCTGCCATGAACTCAGAGCCTGGTCGAGCAGCCGCTCGTACGTGACACCGATCTCCGGCCCTGACGTCTCAGGATCCGCCATCTGTCCCCCGATGCGTGAAAGCCTCGCGGTGTCCGCAGTCGTCTGCGGACGGGCCGCACGGCGTGCGGTTGAGGAGTGGCGAGTCTAATAGTTCCCGGCTTGCGCAACCTTTAAAGGCTCGGCGACGGGCACAGTGCGGCACCCGGGCGCCCGGTGACGAAGACGGGCACACTGGCGGCGTGGCGTGCTGCACGCCGGGTATCAGCTGACGGCTATGACCTCTACCGAACCCGTTCGCCGGAACCTACGTGGGGGCGTGAATGAAGAGGGCAGGTTGTGAGACGACGGCCGCGGAGGGCACTCGAACGGATCCCCTCGTGCAGCTGTCTCTTGAACAGCTCCAAAAGCGCACGAGCATGAAATGGCGCGCGCACCCCAAGGATGTGCTTCCGCTCTGGGTGGCGGAGATGGATGTGCCTCTGGCCCCTGCCATCGTCGAAGCACTCCACACGACGATCGACCTCGGCGACACCGGGTACCCGTACGGAAGCGCCTACGCCGAGGCACTCGCGGAGTTCGCCCGCGAGCGATGGGAGTGGGACGGCCTGCGCATCGAGCACACGGCGGTCGTGCCCGACGTCATGATGGGCATCGTCGAAGTGCTCCGCCTGATGACCGACCCCGGGGACGCCGTCATCGTGTGCTCACCGGTGTACCCGCCGTTCTACGCATTCGTCGCCCACGACGCCAGGGGAGTCGTCGAAGCAGGACTCGGGCAGGACCTGCGGATCGACCTCGGCACCCTGGAAGACGCGTTCGTGCGTGCACGACGCCACGGCCGCCGCGCGGCGTTCCTCCTCAGCAATCCGCACAACCCGACCGGTGTCGTCCATACCCGCGAAGAGCTGGCGGCGATCGCGGAACTCGCCCGCAGGCATGGCGTACGGGTGGTGTCCGACGAGATCCATGCGCCGCTGGTGCTGCCCGGGGCCGCCTTCACGCCGTTTCTCAGCGTTCCCGGCGCCGAGAACGCCTTCGCGCTGATCTCCGCGTCCAAGGCATGGAACCTCGCCGGTCTCAAGGCGGCTGTGGCGATCGCAGGCCCCGAGGCCGCCGACGACCTTCGGCTTCTGCCCGAAGAGGTCGGTCACGGCCCCAGTCATCTGGGGGTCATCGCCCACACCACGGCGTTCCGCGAGGGCGGGGACTGGCTCGACGAACTGCTGGTCGGGCTCGACGCCAACCGGAGTCTGCTGGGGCGACTCATCGAAGAACACCTCCCCGATGTGCTGTATCGCCCGCCCCAGGGCACCTATCTCGCCTGGCTGGACTGCACACGGCTGGAGCTGCAGGGCGAGCGGGAGACCGATGGCCCCGGCGTGGTGAGTGATCTGGCCGGACCCGCGAAGATGTTCTTCGACAAAGCCAGGGTCGCCCTCAGCTCCGGACACGTATTCGGTTCCGGCGGCGCAGGATGCGTGCGGCTCAACTTCGCGACATCACCGGTGATCCTGCGCGAGGCGCTGACCCGAATGGGGTGCGCGGTGCGTGAGCTGCGCCGGACGACGTCGCCGCATTCAGGTCCGAACCCTCGGCCGTGATTCCTCGCCAGACGCGCCGTGCCCTCGCAGCCGCCTACGGTCGGGTGTCGCTCGAGGGTGTGGCGGCTGCCGTGGTCGGATCCACCGACGGCTCGATACGCGCCGAGGTCGGTGTCGCCGACGGTGCGCGGGTGGGGAGCGCCGGGCTGCTCGGGGTCCGGGACTCGCCGGTGCGGGGCCTCGTGGTGGGACGGGAGGTGATGGACTCCGACGGCATCGACGGGGCGGGCGACGCCGAGGGGGTCGGTGACACCGACGGGGTGGGCGACGCCGCATGACTGCCCGCGGGCGGCGGTGCGAGTGGGACCGCCGGGGACGCGGGCGCCTGGGGTGTCGCCAGGTGGAGCGGCAGTGCGATGAGGAGGGCGACGGCGCAGGACAGGCCGGCCCCGGCCGCAGCGCGGAGCAGCCGGCGGCGGGCCGCGGTGCGGCGGATCTCCTCGTATCGGCCGGGGGGCGGGCCGAGGTGTTCGGTGGGGGGCCGCAGGATCACCGCGAGGAGGTCGTCCGGTTCGAACTCCGGGCCGTCGTCAAGGCGTGTGGTCAAGGCTTCTCCTCAGATGGACGCGGAGCAGTTCTCGGGCCGCGTGGAGGTCGGCCTTGACGGTTCCTTCCTTGCGCCCGGTCAGTTCGGACACCTCCCGGATCGGCATGTCAGCGTAGTAGTGCAGCAGGATCGGGACACGCAGTCGTTCCGGCAGCGACTGCACGAGCAGGCGTACCGACGGATCGGTCTGTTCGGTGTGGGGGCGGACTGCGGCTTCCGAGGTCGCGCGGCGTACGGCTCTGCGCTCGCGCTCCAGCTTGCGCCAGTGGTCCCGGACGAGGTTGGCCGCGGTGACGTAGAGGAAGCCGCGGGGCTCCTCCACCGACGTCCAGCGGGCCCAGAGCCGGGTGAACGCCTCCGAGGCGACCTCGTGGGCCGTCTCGTCGTCGTCGACGAGACGGCGGCACCAGCCGGCGAGGCGCGGGTAGAGGGCGGCGAACAGCTCGGACGCTGCCTTGTCACGGGACCGTTTCAACGCTCTCCATGGTCGTGATGGCACTCGTGGGGAAGGATGCCGGGCCGTCGGCGTACGTTCCGTGGGCCCGGGATCCGGGAGGGGGTCCCCCGCTCCCCGCTGCTCGCGCAAAGCCGGGAGCCCGGCAGAGGGTCAGGGGGTCGAGGAGCTCAGCGTGGCGAAGACGATCACGTTGTCGAGGTACCCGTCGCCGGTACGAGGGCCGCCACATGTGATCAGCCGCAGTTCCGGACGGTCCACGTCCCCGTAGACGTCGTTCACCGGGAAGTCGGCCTTGGTGACCGTCCGTACGGCGCTGACGGCGAACATCGCCGCCGTGCCGTTCTCCAGGCGCGCCACGATCCGGTCGCCCCGGTGCAGCCGCGCGAGGTGGCGGAAGACCCCGTCCCCGTAGGCGCCGACCGTGACATGGCCGAGGATGACCGACGGGCCGACCTGCCCGGGTGTCGGCGAGTGCCCGTACCAGCCCGCCCGGTCGTGCGCCGTGACCGGGGGAACCTGCACAGTGCCGTCGGGCGCCAACCCCAGCCGTATGACCTGGGTGTCGACCCCGATGGCCGGGATCTGCAGCCTGACCGGGGCCGAATGCCGCAGGGCATGCGCCGCCGTCGCGGGGGGCGGCGAAGACGCCGGCGCGCTCCCGGGGCGTACGGCCGCGCCCGTGCGGGGCCGGGGGTCGTTGCAGCCCGCGAGCAGCGCGGCCAGTGCCGCGGTGCCGAAGGCGCGCCTGGAGAGTGCGGTCATGCCCCGGTCGCCCGCCGACGCCGTACGGCGAAGACCGCCGCGCCGCCCGCGACGAGCACCGCGGCAGCGCCCCCGCCGATCAGCCCGGCCTCGGACCCCGAGGACGCCTCCGCCACCCCGGTGTCGGGCGCGCCCTTCGGAACGACGGAGACCTGGCCCCGGCCCGGGCTCGGTACGGCGCTCGGCGCCCGGGTCGGTGCGGCGCTGGACGCCCGGGTCGGTGCGGCGCTCGGCGCCCGGGTCGGTTCGGCGCTGGGGGTCGGGGCGATGGTGGCCGCGGGGACGGTGGGGGCCGGGCTCGCCCCGCCGGCGAACGCGGGCACGGTGCTCGCCAGTACGGCGGTGCACGCAAGTGCCATGGCGCTGAGGACAGTTCGGCGCATCGATTCGCTCTCTTTCGTCGGCCCGCCCGCTGATCGGCGGGCGGGTTACGGATCGAGCGGAGAGACGAGGCAGCCGCGGGGCGGGTTGCAAAGAGATGACAAAGCCGTCAGAGCCCGGCCGATATCGGCCGGGCTCTGAGTCGGCTTCAAAGCTCAGGCGCCTGCCGCCGTGACGACGGCGTCCGTGGCGAAGCCGAGCAGGAGGCCGACGAGGATGCACCAGGTGGTGAGGGTCTTCAGACCGGACTTGCGGGCAACGGCCAGCAGTTCGATGACCACATAGAGGATCGAGCCGGCGGCGAGGCCGAGGAAGGCGATCGACAGGGTGTCGTTGACCAGGTGCTGGCCGACGAGCGTGCCGAGGAAGGTGGGACCGCCGCCGATCAGGCCGAGCCACAGCAGCGTGGGCCAGGACGGGCGTTCGCCCTCGGCGGCCAGGGGGGCGACGATGCCGAAGCCCTCGGTGGCGTTGTGCAGACCGAATCCGATGATCAGCAGGACGGCGAGGGAGAGCTCGCCCTGGGCGGCGGAGTTGCCGATGGCCAGCCCCTCGGCGAAGTTGTGCAGGCCGATGCCGGTGGCGATCATCAGTGCGAGCGAGCCTGCCTGGCTGCGGGTCTTCGGGGCCAGCTCGGCCGTGGCGGCGGCACCGGGCCCCGCGGGCCGTGCGGCGGCACTGCGGCGGCGGGCGATCCAGCCGTCGTAGTGCACGAGCCCGGCCAGTCCGATGGCCAGGCCCGCGGCCAGGGTGCCGCCCCCGGACGCGACCGTTCCCCACTCGTGCTTGCCCAGCGCCTCGTCGACGGGTTCCCAGGCGTGGGTCAGTACGTCCCATACGAGGAAGATCAGGATGCCGATGGCCACGGCGTTCAGTCCGGCCCTGAGGCGCGGCGTGGGCGTGCGCAGGCGGCCGATGGGAAGGCCGAGGTAGATGGTGAAGCCTGCGATGGCGCCGAGCAGGGCGATGTTCGCGGTGGACATGAGGGACTCTCCGGTCTGACGTGCACAAGAAGCGCACAGAACGTAAGACAGGGAAGGCTTACCTAACAACCCAGGAAGTCCTACTTCAAGGAAGCTTGGTCAAGTCGTTACGTGATCGTGCGGCACGCCCGCTTGTGTACGTCCCCCCAACCCCCAGGCGGTGGCTCCGAGACTCGTCGCGCCGTGCCGCCCGTGAAGGTGGAGCATGGGAGGTGAGCGACGAAGGAGGCCCGTCATGAAATCCGGAGCCTCGGATTACCACACGTGGTACTCGGCCACGCCCTCGCAGGCCGAAGGTGAGCGCGACGAGGCGAGCGAGCGTTCGGCGATGGAGCAGCACCCGGACGTCCCCAGGACCGAGCCGTCCCAGGCGGAGGGCGAGCGGGACGACGAGGGCTAGCTAGGGCCTGTCTTACGGATGGTTTCCTGCAGCCGGCCTGATCCGAAAGACAGACCCTGGACCGGTCATTGGACGCGAAACGTGACCCGGCCCGGGGCCGGGCCGGTCGGCCGGAGGGCGGTGGCCTTGGGTGTCGTATGTCGCTGTCAGTGCGCTGAGCCACCCCGGCCTGGTGCGGGACAAGAACGAGGACAGCCTCGTCGTGGGTCCGTGGACACTGTGCGCGACCGTCACGGAGAATCCTCAGACGCTGGTGTTCCCTCTGGGTACGCCGCTGGTCGTCGCCGTGGCCGACGGGCTCGGCGGGCATCCCGGCGGTGAGGTGGCCAGTGCGCTGGTCGTCCGGCGGCTCGCGGCCATGGGGCCCGCGCTGAGCAGTGAGGACGCCGTCCGTGAGGCCGTCGAGTCCTGCAACCGCGCCGTGTACGCCGCCGCCGAGGCCAAGGGCGGGGACGGTGGCGAGCTCACGATGATGGGCACCACGCTCGCGGGGGTCGTCGTACTGCCCGAGTCGCTGCTGGTGTTCAACGTGGGCGACAGCCGGGTGTTCGCCGCGCCGCGGGAGGGGCCCCGGATGGTGAGCGTGGACGACAGCCCGCAACCGGCACCGGGGCGGCGTACCACCTCGCTGGTGACGCAGTGTCTCGGCGGTACCCCGCAGTACCTTGCCGTCGTCCCTCATGTGACGACCGAGCCGTTGTCGCCCGGCGACCGCTGTCTCGTCTGCACCGACGGCCTCACCGATCCCGTGCCGGACGACGCCATCGCCGATGTGCTGCGGGACCACGACGACGGCCGCGCCGTCTTCGAACTGTGGAGGGCCGCCATCGCCGAGGGCGGTCCCGACAACATCACTCTCGCCCTTCTGCGTGTCGCCGCGGATTAGGGGGTCTTCGGTCAGGCCGTTGGTACCGCGGTACCACTCGCCCGCCGAAGGGGGACATCCGCTGGACCAGCACCGAGATCGCCGAACGCACCTCGTCCTCACCGAGTCCACCGTCAACAAGCACGTCGGCCGCGTCCTCGCCAAGATCGGGGCACGCGACCGTATCCAGGCCGTGACCACGGCGTACGACGCCGGGCTGGTCCGGGCCAAGTCCTGGCCGTTCGCGTACTCCGGCTGTTCGCCTACTCCGCCTTTACGGGAGCCGCGGTACGCTGATGAACGAAACCGTTTCGTTCCGCATGGAGGCGGCCCCGCCTCCGGCAGGGAGAAAACAGGCATGGTCTCCGTACTCGTGGTCAACGACCAGTCCCTGCAGCGCCTCGCCCTGCGCATGCTCCTGGCCGCCGAGCCCGGTCTGAGCGTCGTCGGGGAAGCGGCGAGCGGGGCCGAGGCGGTCCACATGAGCGCCTCGCTCCGTCCCGACCTCGTCCTGGTGGACAGCCGCCTTTCCCTGGCGGACGGCATCGAGACCGTCCGGCGCATCGCACGGCCGTCACGCCTCCCCCGGCCTCTCGAACCGGCGGAAGCAGGTGTCCACACGCCCCGGGTCCTGGTGCTCACCCCCGCCGGCCACGAGGGGTACGCCTATGCCGCCCTGCGCGCCGGAGCCGGCGGGTTCCTCTTCGAGGACGCGGCCCCGGGCGAACTCACCGCGGCCATCCGCGTCGTGGCCGCCGGAGACGCCGTCATCACGCCCGGTCTGACCCGCGCGCTCATCGATGCCGTCCGGCAAGAGCACGCCGCCCGCCCCCTCCATCGCACCTCCGGGCTCGGCACCCTCACCCGACGCGAACGCGACGTCCTCATCGCGGTCGCCTCCGGCTGGTCCAACGCCGAGATCGCGGAGTGGCTCTCCATCGCCCCGACCACCGTCAAATCCCACGTCAGCAAGGTCCTCGGCAAGATCGGCGCCCGCGCCCGTGTCCAGGCCGTGGCCTTCGCCTACGAGTCAGGCCTCATACGGCCCGCGGCCTGATGCACCTGCACGACCACGTGCATCACCGCTCTGTTCGGTGCATCGAGGGAGCATGATCCGGAAGGTGGCGCCCCGGCCGGGGACTGAGTCGAACGGCCGGTCCTTCGGCGGTTGTACGCGAGCTCGGTGATGCCCGACTGCCAGGGCACCGTCACCTTCTCGGCCGTAAAGCGACCGAGCATGTACGCTCCTGCGCTTCACGCCTCGTCGCGCTCCTCGTCGCCGCCGGCTGCGGCACCGAAGTCGCATCCGCCCTGTCGGGCGCGGGACCGGTGACAAGGCCCCACACCGGGAAACCCGGTGACACCAGCCTGGTCAACACCGACTACAACCGTGTCCCCGGACAAGCCGGTTCGCGCCTTCCAGGGCTCGCAGACTGGCTCCGCCGGCCCAGAGGACGCTGCGGCGCTTCGCGTCGTCTTCTCGAGGATGCGATTCCTCCCGGATGTAGAGCGGCCAGTTCGCCCAGGTGAGCCGTTGGTCCCGGGCGGACAGGTCGTCGACGGCCCGGTCGCCGGGTGCCACGTACGCGGCGCACGCCACAGCCGGCGAGCGCGCCGAGCGCCGCGCCCCCGCCGAGGGCGCGCAACAGTGAACGGCGGGAGGGGGTCGGCGTCTTCGGTGTCCGGTGCATCCCGGCAGCATGACGCCGGTGGCGGTGGCCGGACAATGGACGCCCCGTCGAGCAGCCCCGCGGGAACCCGACACCTCGTCGCTCCGCCTCGCCGATCCGAACGGCCGAAGCCCGTGCTTCGGAACAGCGCGGCCCCGGACGGGACAACTCCCGTCAGGGGCCGCGGAGATGACGGACCGGCGCCTACGCGTCGAGCGACGTCATCACGTGCTTGATCCGCGTGTAGTCGTCGAAGCCGTACGCCGACAGGTCCTTGCCGTAGCCGGACTTCTTGAAGCCGCCGTGCGGCATCTCCGCCACCAGCGGGATGTGCGTGTTGATCCACACGCAGCCGAAGTCGAGGGCCTTGGACAGCCGCATGGCGCGGGAGTGGTCCTTGGTCCACACCGAGGAGGCGAGGGCGTACTCGACGCCGTTCGCCCACTCGATCGCCTGGGCCTCGTCCGAGAAGGACTGGACCGTGATGACCGGGCCGAAGACCTCCTTCTGGATGATCTCGTCGTCCTGCTTGAGGCCCGAGACGACGGTCGGCGCGTAGAAGTAGCCCTTGTCGCCGACCCGGTGACCGCCGGCCTCGACCTTGGCGTGCGCGGGCAGGCGCTCGATGAAGCCGGAGACCTGGCTGAGCTGGTTCGGGTTGTTCAGCGGGCCGTAGAGCACGTCCTCGTCGTCGGGCCGGCCCGTCTTGGTCTCGGAGGCGGCCTTGGCGAGCGCGGCCACGAACTCGTCGTGGATGGACTCCTGGACGAGGACGCGGGTGGCGGCCGTACAGTCCTGGCCGGCGTTGAAGAAGCCCGCCACCGAGATGTCCTCGACGGCCTTGGCGATGTCGGTGTCCTCGAAGACGACGACCGGCGCCTTGCCGCCCAGCTCCAGGTGGACGCGCTTGAGGTCCTTGGAGGCGGACTCGGCGACCTGCATGCCGGCGCGTACGGAGCCGGTGATGGACGCCATGGCCGGGGTCGGGTGCTCGACCATCATGCGGCCGGTCTCACGGTCGCCGGTGATGACGTTGAAGACGCCCTTGGGCAGGATCGAGCCGACGATGTCGGCGATCAGGACCGTGGACGCCGGGGTGGTGTCGGACGGCTTCAGGACGACCGTGTTGCCCGCCGCGATCGCCGGCGCGAACTTCCACACGGCCATCATCATCGGGTAGTTCCACGGCGCGACCTGGGCGCAGACGCCGACCGGCTCACGGCGGACGATCGAGGTCATCCCCTCCATGTACTCGCCGGCCGAGCGGCCCTCGAGCATCCGGGCCGCGCCCGCGAAGAAGCGGATCTGGTCGACCATCGGGGGGATCTCCTCCGACCGGGTCAGCCCGATCGGCTTGCCGGTGTTCTCGACCTCGGCCGCGATCAGGTCCTCCGCGCGCTCCTCGAATGCGTCGGCGATCTTGAGGAGGGCCTTCTGGCGCTCGGCGGGCGTGGTGTCGCGCCAGGCCGGGAAGGCCGCGGCGGCGGCCGCCATCGCGGCGTCGACGTCCGCCTGCCCGGACAGCGGGGCGGTCGCGTACGCCTCACCGGTCGCAGGGTTCACCACTTCGGTGGTCCGCCCGTCGGCGGCGTCACGGAATTCGCCGTCGATGTAGTTGCGCAGACGACGCAGCTCGGTGCTCACTGCCGGCCCTCCAAGTTCGGGTGTCCAATAACTGAGACACCCACCCTAGTCCGTGCATCCACGTTTTCAACACCCTCGGTTGCGCCATAGCTGCGAAATCCGCAGGCTTCAAACACGTAAACGACGAATTTCATCGATCCAGCCTTGCGGAACTGTCGAGACGTCGTGCACAGTGAGGTCGTGGCCAGTCGAAGCGCAGACCAGAGAGACTCCCGCGAGTCCAGGAACGGCGGTCCCCAGCTGGACGCCGTCTCCCTCGCCATCATCGAACAGCTCCAGGAGGACGGCCGCCGGCCGTACGCCGCGATCGGCAAGGCGGTCGGCCTCTCCGAGGCGGCCGTGCGCCAGCGCGTCCAGAAGCTGCTCGACCAGGGCGTGATGCAGATCGTCGCCGTCACGGACCCGCTCACCGTGGGCTTCCGGCGGCAGGCGATGGTCGGGATCAACGTCGAGGGAGACGTGGAGTCCGTCGCCGACGCGCTGAGCGCCATGTCCGAATGCGAGTACGTGGTGATGACCGCAGGCTCCTTCGACCTGATGGTGGAGATCGTCTGCGAGGACGACGACCACCTGCTGGACGTCATCAACAAACGCATCCGGGCCGTCCCCGGAGTGCGCTCCACCGAGAGCTTCGTCTACCTCAAGCTCAAGAAGCAGACCTACATGTGGGGAACCCGATAGCCGTGAGTACCAAGGACCTCAGCAAGACCGCGTACGACCACCTGTGGATGCACTTCACCCGCATGTCCTCGTACGAGAACGCGCCCGTTCCCACCATCGTCCGGGGCGAGGGCACCTACATCTACGACGACAAGGGCAGGCGCTACCTCGACGGTCTCGCCGGTCTGTTCGTGGTCCAGGCGGGCCACGGCCGCACCGAGCTGGCCGAGACGGCGTTCAAGCAGGCGCAGGAGCTGGCGTTCTTCCCGGTGTGGTCCTACGCGCACCCGAAGGCCGTCGAACTGGCGGAGC
Source organism: Streptomyces sp. NPDC001634 (assembly GCF_040298185.1). NCBI lineage: Bacteria > Bacillati > Actinomycetota > Actinomycetes > Kitasatosporales > Streptomycetaceae > Streptomyces > Streptomyces sp. NPDC001634. The sequence continues at coordinate 79,315 of NZ_JBEOZU010000023.1, forward strand.
GGCTGGCCGACTACGCGCCGGGCGACCTCAACAAGGTCTTCTTCACGACGGGCGGCGGTGAGGCGGTCGAGACCGCCTGGAAGCTCGCCAAGCAGTACTTCAAGCTGGTCGGCAAGCCCACCAAGCACAAGGTCATCTCGCGTGCGGTCGCCTACCACGGCACCCCGCAGGGCGCCCTGTCCATCACCGGCCTGCCGGGCCTGAAGGCGCCCTTCGAGCCACTGGTCCCGGGTGCGCACAAGGTCCCCAACACCAACATCTACCGCGCCCCGATCTTCGGCGACGACCCCGAGGCCTTCGGCCGCTGGGCCGCCGACCAGATCGAGCAGCAGATCCTCTTCGAGGGCCCGGACACCGTCGCCGCCGTCTTCCTGGAGCCGGTGCAGAACGCCGGCGGCTGCTTCCCGCCGCCGCCCGGATACTTCCAGCGCGTACGCGAGATCTGCGACCAGTACGACGTACTGCTCGTGTCGGACGAGGTCATCTGCGCCTTCGGCCGCCTGGGCACGATGTTCGCCTGTGACAAGTTCGGCTACGTCCCGGACATGATCACCTGCGCCAAGGGCATGACCTCGGGCTACTCCCCGATCGGCGCGTGCATCATCTCCGACCGCCTGGCCGAGCCGTTCTACAAGGGCGACAACACCTTCCTGCACGGCTACACCTTCGGCGGCCACCCGGTCTCCGCGGCCGTGGGTCTCGCGAACCTGGACCTGTTCGAGCGCGAGGGCCTCAACCAGCACGTGCTCGACAACGAGGGCGCGTTCCTGTCGACGCTGCAGAAGCTGCACGATCTGCCGATCGTCGGCGACGTCCGTGGCAACGGCTTCTTCTACGGCATCGAGCTGGTCAAGGACAAGGCGACCAAGGAGTCCTTCAACGAGGAGGAGACCGAGCGCGTCCTGTACGGCTTCCTCTCCAAGGCCCTGTTCGAGAACGGCCTGTACTGCCGTGCCGACGACCGCGGCGACCCGGTCGTCCAGCTCGCTCCGCCGCTGATCTCCAACCAGGAGACGTTCGACGAGATCGAGCAGATCCTGCGCGCGACGCTGACGGAGGCCTGGACCAAGCTGTAGTTCCCCAGCTCTCCGGAAGACCACAGCCGGCCCCGCACCGCCCGTTCGAGTGAGAAACGGCGGTGCGGGGCCGTTGCTGTCCGGGCTCCCGGCGCCGTCTGCCTAGCGTGCAAAGTGACCGATCGACCCTGCCTTCGTTCCCCCGAACGGTTCCCCCGGACGGGGGAACGGCCTGGGAAAACGGATCTGAACCGAGGTGTACGCGATGGTGGCCCCGCCGGACAACGACGTGCTCTGGGCACGCGCCCTGCACTTCCAGCACAACGGCTCGCCCGCGCTCAGCGGCGTCTCACTGGGTGTGCGCGAGGGCGAGATCCTCGCCGTCACCGGCCCGCGCGGCAGCGGCAAGACAACCCTGCTCCAGTGCCTGGCAGGGCTGCTCCCGGCCCAGCGGGGCGAGGTCTGGTTCAACAGCACCCCCGTGCACACGATGGGCCCGCTCACCCGCGAACGGCTGCGCCGCGACCGCTTCGGCTGGATCGACCCGGCGCCCCTCCTCGTACCCGAGCTGAACGCGTGGGAGAACGCCGCTCTGCCGCTGATGCTGCGCGGCACGAGCCGCCGCCGGGCCAAGGCCGCCTCGCTGGAGTGGCTGGAGCGCCTCGACGTCGGCGAGCTCGCCCGCAAACGCCCCTGCGAACTGGTCCAGGCCGACCGGCAGCGGATCGCGGTCGCGCGGGCGCTCGCCGCCTGCCCGACGGTGCTCTTCGCGGACGAGCCGACCGCCTCGTTGCACCGCGCCGACGGCGCCCAGGTGCTGCGCACGCTCACCACGGCGGCCCGCTCGCACGGCATCACGGTCGTCCTCGCCACCCATCACACGGACTCCGCGGCCATCGCCGACCGCACGGTGTCCCTCCTGGACGGACGGCGCGTGAACACCATCCATCTGCCCCCGCTCACCGAGACGGAAGGCCGGGCCGCGTGCTCGCTCTCCGTCTAGCCCGCGGGGCGCACCCCCTCGTCCAGCTCCGCCGGTTCCTGGTCGCCGCGGCCTCGGCGGGCACGGGCTTCCTGCTGCTGTGCACGCTGGGATACGCGATGGGCCACCCGGAGGCGGCGGCCGGATCGATGCTGCGGCTGGCCTGGTGCCTTGCGCCGCTGGCCGCCACCGTGTACTTCGCGGTGGCCGTCGCCCGTACGGACCCCGGCACCCGCCCCCGGTCCGGCCTCGCGGCGATCGGCCTGGGACCGGCCAGGCTCATGGCCCTCTCGGCGGTGACCACGGCCCTGTCGACCACGCTCGGCTCGCTGCTGGCGCTGGTGGTCTTCCTGCACCTGCGCGGTGATCTGACGGGGTTGCCGTTCGACGGCGCGGCGGCGGGATTCCTCGCGGCGGACCAGGCCCTGCCGCTGCCCGCGGCGCTCACCCTGCTCGCTCTGGTGCCGGTGTCGGCGTCCATGGCGAGCGCGCTGGTCCTGCGGCCGAAGGACGGACGGCCGCGCCGCACGGGGTGGCGCGGCGGCCCGTCATCCGCGTCCGGCACCGGCGACGCCCCGGACGCACAGCTCGACGGCCTCCCCGGCGAGGCACTTGTTGCGGAGTCGCCCACCGCTCCCCGGCCCGCCCCGGGCGGCCTGCCCTGGGGGGTGGCCGCGCTCGCCGCGGGGCTCGCCGTGGAGACGTACGCGAGCCGCTCGGACCGGGCGCCGGGCCCCCATCTGCCCGGTGGACTCGCGGTCGGGCCCGCCGGAGTGCTGGCGGGCTGGGCGCTGACCGCGCTGGGGCTGGCGCTGGCCGCGCCCGCGATCGCACACGGGTGTGGCTGGCTGTTGCAGGCCGTGCGCCCCGGTGCTCTGCGTCTGCTCGCCGGGCGCGGCCTGCAGGAGGAGGCGCGACGGCTCGGGCGTCCGCTCGGGGTGGTGTGCGCGGTGGCGTCGGGGGCGTACGCGACGGCGGCGCTGTACGCAGGCGCTCGCCCGTCCTTCGGGCCGCTCACCGCGCTGGGTGCGGTGCTCGTGACGGGCTGCACGCTCGCGACGCTGGCGACGGCCGCGATCGAGGCGAAGCAGGCGCGCGCCGACACGGTCGCCGCGCTGGTGCGGCTGGGCGCGCCGGCCACGCTGCTGCGCACCGCGGCACTGCTGCGTGCGGGCGCGCTCGCCGCGGTGTTCGTGCCGCTGACGTGGCTGGTCGCGGAGCTGGCGGCGATGCCGCTGGCGGGCTGAGAAGAACCCGGGAAAATTCTTCGCGTCGCAGCGATGAGTTTCGTATCGGTCCGCCGTCCATCTCTCCGTACGACCCACGGCACACCACGACACCACTGGAGAGACCGCTCATGTACCAGCAGATGATCTTCGTGAACCTGCCCGTCGCCGACGTCGACGCGTCGAAGAAGTTCTTCACGGAGCTCGGCTACTCGATCAACCCGCAGTTCAGCACCGACGAGTGCGCCTGTGTCGTGATCAGCGACACGATCATCGCGATGATGCTGAGCAAGCAGCGCTACGCCGACTTCACGAAGAAGGAGATCGCCGACGCCACGAAGACCAGCGAGGTGGCGATCTGTCTGAGCGCGGAGAGCCGCGAGAAGGTCGACGAGCTGGTGGAGAAGGCGGTCGCGGCCGGCGGCACCGCGAACCCCGACGTCCAGGACCAGGGCTTCATGTACGGCCGTTCCTTCGACGACCTCGACGGCCACTCCTGGGAGATCGTGTGGATGGACCCGGCAGCCGTCCAGGGCTGAGCGCGAACAGATGAACGAGGGTGCGACTGCGAGGGGTTGAGCACGTTTCAGCGGCACTCAAACTTGTCAGCGGTTAATGTCCGGGCAAAGACGTCCGGCATCCCGGACATCGGCGTTGACAGCACTGAGCCACCGCTTATAGACCTGTGGGTCTCATGGGGGTGCTGTTGCTTGCGGCAACATCCCCGGAACCCCCCGCAGTTGCGCATCCCGTGAAGGGAAAACGTGTCCATATCCTCCCGCACCTCACGATCGGTGCGTATCCTCGGCGTCGCCTCCGCCACCGCCGCGCTCGCGCTCGGCGTCGCCGGCAACGCATTCGCCTGCAGCATCAAGGACTTCTCGGCCGCCGCGTCCTGCGCCAACGGGAAGGGTGTCATCACCGTCACCGACACGGACGCCTCGGGCAAGGAGGCGACCGTCTCGGTCTACCTCGAGTCGAACGGGGCGGACGCCAAGCACGTCGGCGACAAGACGGTCACCGGCACCAAGGCGGGCGCCATCGTCACGTTCTCCGAGGACTGGGCCCCGGGCGCCCAGTACCGCGTCCACATCAACGCCAACAAGGGCCAGGTCAACGACGACATCTCGCTCCTGATGACTCCGTCCAAGGCCTGCGCGACCTCGGAGACCACTCCCCCGGCCTCGGGGACCCCGACGCCGTCGGCCCCGGCCACGCCGCCGTCCTCCGCCACCCCGTCGGACACCCCGTCGGTGTCGGCCGGCACCACTGCCCCCGCGACCACGGGGGACAACTCCCCCTCGCCCGCGGCCGGCAACTCGAACCTCGCCGAGACCGGTGCAAGCTCGTCCACGCCCATGATCGCCGGTATCGCCGGCGGCCTGGTCGTCATCGGCGGTGCCGCGGTGTTCTTCGGCATGCGCCGTCGCGGCGCGTCGAAGTCCAACTGACGCCGCCACCACGACCGTACGAGTACAAGTACGACGGCCCCCCCTGCCGGGGTGCGGGCCGTCGTGCGTACTCGGGCGCCCCTCCCCGCGGCGGGCGTGGCGTCACTCACCCGAACGACGCCCGCTCCAGCCAGAACTCCAGCAGCTCCCGCTCGCCCAGGACCTCCAACTGGGGGGTGTCCAGGGGAAGCCGACGGTAGAAGGCGAGCAGGACCGACGTCAGCGGGCCGCGCAGGGCCACCGGCGCCTTCTCGTGGCCGCGGTGCCAGAGGACGCCGTCCCCGGTCAGCTCGATGAGCCATTCGGCGTTCAGCCCGGGTGCCGTGTCGGTGGCATGGAGGTGGATGCTGCGCCCCGGTCCGACCAGTTCCCGGGCCGCCCGGTTCGGGCGCGTCCGCTGCACGAACGCGACGATCTCCAGCCATTCGTCGAGCGCGTCGGCCGCCACATCCGCTGCGACCTCGTACGGCAGTTGGGCGTTGAGCGTCGCGTCCGCGCGGTGGACGGTCAGCTCGTGGGTCATGCGCCGGGCCCAGAAGCCCGCGTCGAACACCCCGGCCCAGGACCACACCCGCGCATCCGGCCCTGCCTCGCGCAGGGTGCGCACGAGCGCCTCGCCCGTCTCCGCCAGCCACGCGTCCAGTTCGGCGGCGGACTCCGGTCCTTCGTATCCGGGCACCTGTTCGTCGGGGATGTTCTCCTGGGCCCGGGTGCGCACAAGCAGTTCGGCCCAGCGCAGGGCCCCGCCCGTGTGCCGTACGAGCTGTTCGAGCGACCAGTCCGGGCAGGTCGGCACGGTCGCGGACAGATCGGCGCCCGAGGCCACCACATCCCGGAACCGGCCGACTTGGAGTTCGATCTCGTCGCAGTAGCGGTCATGGGCGAGCAGCGTCATGGCCCGCACCCCAGGGCGCCGGATCCGCCCCCGAGCACGACAATTTCTTCCGCGTCGAAGACGACCCCGACCTCGTCCCCGGGCTCCGGCGCCGTCCTCAGCGGGCATGCCGCCTCAAGGCCCTGTGCCTGCTCGGGCAACAGTCGTACGGCGACGTGCGTGCCGCGGAAGGTGCGTGCGGTCACGGTGCAGCGCAGGCCCTCGGACGCGTCCACCAGCCGTACGCCGGCGGGCCGGACGAGCAGCGTGCCGGGCCCCTGCGGGGTGCCCTCCGGGACCGGGAGCTTGCCCCACGGCGTGTCCGCGGCCTCTCCGGCGACGGTCGCCTCCACCACGTTGTCGAAGCCGAGGAAACGTGCCACGAACTCGTCCGCGGGCCGCTGCCACACCTGAAGGGGCGTACCCGACTGGGCGATCCGCCCGTCGCGCATCACCACGACCCGGTCGGCGAGCGCGAAGGCCTCGCCCTGGTCGTGGGTGACGGCGAGCACCGTCGTGCCCAACCGCCCGAACAGATCCCGGAGTTCGACGACGAGACGCTCGCGCAGCGACCGGTCGAGCTGGCCGAGCGGCTCGTCCAGCATCAGCAGCCGTGGCCGGGGCGCGAGGGCGCGGGCGAGCGCGACGCGCTGCTGCTCGCCACCGGAGAGCGCGGCGACGGCTCGGCGTGCGGCTCCGGGCAGCCCCACGAGGTCGAGCAACTCCCGTACACGGGCTTCCTGTTCGGCGCGCGAGACGCCATGCATCCGGAGCCCGAAGGCGACGTTCCCGCCCACGTCCCGCTGCGGGAACAGCTGGTGGTCCTGGAACATCAGCCCCACGCCCCGCCGGTGCGCGGGCACCCCGTCCAGGTCCCGGCCGTCGAGGAACACCCGCCCGGAGCCGAGGGGTTGCAGTCCCGCCACGGTCCGCAGCAGCGTCGACTTGCCGCTGCCGCTGGGCCCGAGCACACACACGATCTCGTGCTCGGCGACGTCGAGGTCCACCCCGTCGAGCGCGGTGCGCCCTGCGAAGCGTACGGTCGCCCCCTCCAGCCTGAGCATCGTCAGAACTCCCCCGTCCGATCCGTCCGCAGCCGTTCCAGGACCAGCAGCGCCACCGCGCACACCACCATCAGAATCGTCGACAGGGCCATCGCCTGGCCGTAGTTGAGGTCACCGGCCCGACCGAGCAGCCGCGCCACCGCGACCGGCAGCGTCGGGTTGTCGGGCCGGGCGATGAACACGGTCGCCCCGAACTCGCCCAGCGACACGGCGAACGCGAACCCGGCGGCGATCAGCAGCGCCCGCCGCACGATCGGCAGGTCGACCTCCCGCCACACCCGCCACGGCGACGCCCCGAGCACGGCGGCCGCCTCCCGCAGCCGCTCGTCCACGGCTCGCAGCACGGGCAGCATGGTGCGTACGACGAAGGGGGCGCCCACCAGCGCCTGCGCCAGCGGCACCAGGATCCACGACGCGCGCAGGTCGAGTGGCGGCTTGTCGAGGGCGATCAGGAACCCGAAGCCGACGGTCACGGCGGACACGCCGAGCGGCAGCATGAGCAGTGCGTCGAAGCCCCGTACGAGACGGCCGGCGTCCCTGCGGGCGAGGGCCGCGGCGGCGAGGCCGCCGATCACGACGGCGATGACCGTGGCGGCGACGGCGTACTGGAGCGAATTGCCGACCGCGTCGATCGGCGGGACGAGGAAGGTCCCGCCGTCGGCGTGCGTCAGCGCCTTGTAGTAGGCGAACCCGGGCGCGTCGAGCGAGCGTTGGACGAGCACGGCGAGCGGCAGTACGAGCAGGACGGCGACGGTTGCGAGGACCGAGCCGAGCAGCGCCCACTGGCCCGCCCCGCGCGGCCTGCGTGCCGTGCGGGACGCGTCCACCAGCCGAAGCGCGCTCTCGCGGCGGCGAACGGTCCAGGCGTGCACGACGAGGATCGCGCCCACCGCCGCGAACTGGACGATCGTCAGCACGGCGGCCGTGGACAGGTCGAAGATCTCCGAGGTCTGCCGGTAGATCTCGACCTCCAGCGTGGAGAAGGTGGGGCCGCCGAGGATCTGCACCACACCGAACGAGGTGAAGGTGAAGAGGAACACCATCAGCGCGGCGGCGGCCACGGCCGGGCTCAGCGCGGGCAGCGTCACCTTCCGCCAAGCCCCGAGACGGGAGGCGCCGAGCACACGCGCCGCCTCCTCCTGGCGCGGGTCCAGCTGCGCCCACAGGCCTCCGACCGTGCGGACGACGACCGCGTAGTTGAAGAAGACGTGGGCGAGCAGAATCGCCCACACGGTCGTGTCGAGCCGTACGCCCCACAGGTCGTCGAGGAGTCCGCCGCGCCCGACGAGCGCCAGGAAGGCCGTGCCGACGACGACTGTGGGCAGCACGAACGGGACGGTGACGACCGCGCGCAGCACCTGCTTGCCCGGGAAGTCGTAGCGCGCGAAGACATAGGCGCCGGGGAGCGCGACCAGCAGCGTGAGCGCGGTCGAGGCGAGCGCCTGCCAGGTCGTGAACCACAGCACGTGCCGGATGCCGGGCTGCGTGAGGACGTCCGCGAGGCGCCCGATGCGCCATACCCCGTCGACGTGGAGACCACGGGCGACGATCGCGGCGACGGGGTAGGCGAAGAAGACCGCGAAGAACGCGACGGGCAGGGCCATGAGGCCGAGCCGCGCCGCGTTGCCCCGGAAGACTCTTGTGGAGCCCCGGGGCTCTACTTCAGTACGAGTGACGTCCACGACTTGACCCACGGGTCACGGTTGGCGGCGATCTTCGTGGGTGCCATCGTCTCGGGGTCCTTGGCCGCAGGCCCGTACTCGGTGAACTCGGCGGGCACCTTGGCGCCCTGGACCACCGGGTAGACGAACATGTTGAGCGGCATGTCCTCCTGGAACTGCCTGGTGATCAGGAAGTCGATGAAGGCCTTCGCGCCCTTGGTGTTGTGCGCGTTGCTCAGCAGGCCCGCGAACTCGATCTGGCGGAAGCAGGTGCCGGTCGCGACACCGGTCGGCGCTGTCTTCGGCTGCGGCTGGGCGTAGATGACCTCGGCCGGCGGCGAGGAGGCGTACGAGACGACGAGGGGCCGGTCGCCCTTGGCCTTCCTGCCGCCGGCGGAACCGGAGAACTCCTGGTTGTACGCCTGCTCCCAGCCGTCGACCACCTTCACGCCGTTGGCCTTGAGCTTCTTCCAGTAGCCCTGCCAGCCTCCCCCACTCCCGGCTTCGCTCGAGCGGGAGGTGCCCCCATCCCCGTACTTCGCGGCGGAGCCGAGCAGGAAGCCGAGGCCGGGCGAGGACGTGGCGGCGTTCTCGGTGACGAGCAGGTTCTTGTACGCGGGCTTGATGAGGTCGTCGAAGGAAGCCGGCGGGGTCAGCTTGTGGTCGGCGAAGTACTTCTTGTCGTAGTTGACGCAGATGTCGCCGTAGTCGATCGGCGTGACCCTGTGCTTGTCCTTGTCGAGCTGGTACTGCGCACCGACCTGGTCGAGGCCCTTGGCCTCGTACGGCTGGAACAGCCCGTTGTCGAGAGCCCGCGACAGCAGCGTGTTGTCGACACCGAAGAAGACGTCGCCCTGCGGGTTGTCCTTGGTGAGGATCGCCTTGTTGACGGCCTGGCCCGCGTCACCGTCCTTGAGGACCCTGACGGTGTATCCGGACTGCTTCTCGAACGCCGAGATGACGTTCTTGGAGGCGGCCCACGAGTCGTGGCTGACGAGGGTCACGGTCTTGGAGTCGCCGCCGCTCCCGCTCGTGGAGCCGGACGACCCGCACGCGGACAACGTGACGATGCCCAGCCCGACGACCACGGCCGCGAACTGCTTACCTGTGATGCTCACTGAATTCCTCCTGGGGGTGACCAGGAAGAGACGCGGCCCTGCCCGGAAGCCTCGAAAGGTTCCGGGCAGGGCGCAACAGCTTGAGTTGAGACCGAACTTCCTACCCAGAATGACCTGGGCGAGGTTCAGAGGGTCTGCGGGCTCTCCCGCACTCTCAGCGCTGTGGCGCTCCCCTGTCGGAATATGAAGATGTACTGACCGGGCTCAGACTACCGCCCTAGCGCTCGCCCGCCGCCAGCTGCCCGCACGCTCCGTCGATCTCCTGGCCACGGGTGTCCCGGATGGTCACCGGCACCCCATGGGCGGCGATCGCCTCGACGAACGCCTTCTCGTCCTCGGGCCGCGAGGCGGTCCACTTGGAGCCGGGCGTCGGGTTCAGCGGGATCAGGTTGACGTGCACGGGCTTGCCCTTGAGCAGCCGGCCGAGCCGGTCGCCGCGCCACGCCTGGTCGTTGATGTCCCGGATCAGCGCGTACTCGATCGACAGCCGCCGCCCGGACTTCTCGACGTACTCGAAACCGGCGTCGAGGACCTCGCGTACCTTCCATCGCGTGTTGACGGGCACGAGGGTGTCGCGCAGCTCGTCGTCCGGCGCGTGCAGGGAGATGGCGAGGCGGCACTTGAACCCCTCGTCGGCGAAGCGGTGGATGGCAGGCACCAGCCCGACCGTCGACACGGTGATCCCGCGCTGCGAGAGCCCGAGTCCGTCCGGCGCGGGGTCGGTGAGGGCCCGGATGGCACCCACGACGCGCCGGTAGTTGGCGAGGGGCTCGCCCATGCCCATGAAGACGATGTTGGACAGCCGCGCGGCACCGCCGGGAATCTCACCGTCACGGAGCGCCCGCATACCGTCCACGATCTGGTGCACGATCTCGGCCGTGGACAGATTGCGGTCGAGGCCGGCCTGACCGGTGGCGCAGAAGGGGCAGTTCATGCCGCAGCCCGCCTGCGAGCTGATGCACATGGTGACCCGGTCGGGATAACGCATGAGCACGGACTCGACGAGCGTCCCGTCGAACAGCCGCCACAGCGTCTTGCGGGTCGTGCCCTGGTCGGTCGACAGATGCCGTACGACCGTCATCAGCTCCGGGAAGAGCGCCTCTTGGAGCCTGGCACGCGAGGAGGCGGGGATGTCGGTCCACTGCTCCGGATCGTGCGCGTACCGCGCGAAGTAGTGCTGCGCGAGCTGCTTGGCGCGAAACGGCTTCTCACCGATCGCGGCGACTGCGTCCTTGCGCTCGGCGGGCGTGAGATCGGCAAGATGCCGCGGCGGCTTCTTGGCTCCGCGCGGCGCGACGAAAGTGAGTTCTCCGGGCTTAGGCATGGCCCAACAAGTGTCGCAGATCCAATCGGGTGACCTGCGGCCGTCGATCCGGACAGCTGTCGCCCGTGGTCGTCACTCGGCGTCACCGATCGCCCCCGGGCGGCCCACGGACGGCCCAGCCGATGGGGCCTTGCACCCGCTCTCGTGATCAACGGAGTCTCCAGGAGGCCCAGCGGCAGGAGCCGGCCGCAAACGCAGTGAGCCCCCTTCCCGGCCGGGAAGGGGGCTCGATGAGCACAGGCTCACGCGGACCCGACGAACAACACCATCAGCAGCCACACCACCGGCGCAGTCGGCAGCAGCGAGTCCAGGCGGTCCATGATGCCGCCGTGTCCCGGCAGCAGAGTGCCCATGTCCTTGATGCCCAGGTCACGCTTGATCATGGACTCGCCGAGGTCGCCGAGCGTGGCGCTGGCCGCGACCGCGAGGCCCAGCAGGAGCCCCTGCCACCACGAGCCGCCGTCGATCAGGAACTGCATGCACAGCGCGCCCGCCGCCATGGCGAAGGTGACCGCCCCGATCAGGCCCTCGCGAGTCTTGCCGGGGCTGATGCGCGGGGCGAGCTTGTGCTTGCCGAAGCGCCAGCCGATCGCGTACGCGCCCGTGTCGCTCACAACCGTCAGCAGCAGGAAGGTCAGCACGCGCCGCGGGCCGTCCTCGGCCGTCAGCATCATGGAGACGAACGTGGCCAGGAACGGCACGTAGAAGGCCGCGAAGAGCCCCGCCGTGACGTCCTTGAGATAGCCGTCGGGCGGCTCCGTCATACGCCAGACCAGGACCGCGAGCGCGGTCAGTGCCATCGCCACCCAGGCGCCCTCGGCACCCCGCACATACCCGGCGACGATCATCGCCGCGCCGCCGACCGCCAGCGGCACGAGGGGCACCTTGATGCCCTTGCGCTCCTCCAGCCGCTTCGTCAGCTCCCACAGGCCCACCACGACGGCGACCGCTACGACACCGACGAACACGGCCTTGACGATGAACAACGACGCAACGATCACGACGCCGAGCCCGACGCCGACCCCTATGGCCGCGCCCAGGTCGCGGCCCGCGCTCTTCTTCTGCGGTGCGGCCGCCGGCTGCGGGGCGTCGGGCATGGGCTCCGGATTCTGCGACGCCGCCCAGTGGGGCGACGCCTGCGGCGTCTCGTCGCGGACCATGGGGCCGCTCAGCCGAGCGGCCCCATGGTCGTCATCCTGGTCTCCGCCTCGTGCGGGCACATCGGGCACGATGGGCATGGGGCGAGTCTGCTGGGCGTCATGCGCATCGTACGCGGGACCCGCCGGGCCGGCCCCCTGGACAGGCCCCTGGTCGGTGGGCCCCCAGTACCCGGGCTGTGGCGGCGCCCCCCAGGAAGATTCGTTCATCAGACCTCGAGCAGTTCCGCTTCCTTGTGCTTGAGCAACTCGTCGACCTGCGCGACGTACTTCGCGGTGGTGTCGTCGAGCTCCTTCTCCGCACGGCGGCCCTCGTCCTCGCCGACCTCGCCGTCCTTGATCAGCTTGTCGATGGCGTCCTTGGCCTTGCGCCGCACGGAGCGGATCGAGACCCTGGCGTCCTCGGCCTTGCCCTTGGCGACCTTGATGTAGTCGCGACGGCGCTCCTCCGTGAGCTCGGGGAACACCACCCGGATGATATTGCCGTCATTGCTCGGGTTGACGCCCAGGTCGGAGTCGCGGATCGCCTGCTCGATGTTGCGCAGCGCGCTCTTGTCGAACGGCGTCACCACGGCCATGCGCGGCTCCGGCACCGAGAACGAGGCCAGCTGGTTGATCGGCGTCGGTGCGCCGTAGTAGTCGGCCACGATCTTGTTGAACATCGCCGGGTGCGCACGACCGGTGCGGATCGCGGCGAAGTCCTCCTTGGCGACCACGACGGCCTTCTCCATCTTCTCCTCGGCCTCGAGGAGGGTCTCTTCGATCACCACTTGCTCCTGCGTGTCTTGAGTGGGCCCGGCATCCGTGGGCGGGCCGGCTGCGTCGCGTCTTCTTCCTGCACGGTTCCGGACCGACAGAACATTGTCCATCCCCCGGTCAGGGTCCGTCGCCCGGACGGGGTTCACCCCGAACGGGCCGGTCCGGTCAGTCCCGGCTGCCTTGGTCACCCACGAGTGTGCCGATCTTCTCACCCTTCACGGCCCGTGCGATATTGCCCTCCGCCAGGAGCTCGAAGACCAGGATGGGCAGCTTGTTGTCACGGCACAGCGTGATCGCGGTCATGTCGGCGACCTTGAGGTCGCGGGTGATGACCTCGCCATAGCTGAGCGAGTCGAACTTGACCGCCTCGGGGTTGGTCTTCGGGTCCGAGTCGTAGACCCCGTCCACGCCGTTCTTACCCATCAGCAGTGCCTCGGCGTCGATCTCCAGGGCCCGCTGGGCGGCGGTCGTGTCGGTGGAGAAGTACGGCATGCCCATACCGGCGCCGAAGATGACCACGCGCCCCTTCTCCAGGTGGCGCACGGCACGCAGCGGGATGTACGGCTCGGCGACCTGGCCCATGGTGATGGCGGTCTGCACGCGCGAGTCGATGCCCTCCCTCTCCAGGAAGTCCTGGAGGGCGAGGCAGTTCATGACCGTACCGAGCATGCCCATGTAGTCGGACCGGGCCCGGTCCATACCGCGCTGCTGGAGTTCGGCGCCGCGGAAGAAGTTGCCGCCGCCGATGACGACGGCGATCTGGGATCCGTCGCGCACCACGGCCGCGATCTCACGCGCGATGGCATGCACCACGTCCGGGTCGACGCCGAGTCCGGTGCCGCCGGAGAACGCCTCTCCGGACAGCTTCAGCAGAAACCGGCCGCGTACTTTGCCGTCGTCGCTCTTCTCGGCCTTGGTGGTCATGGAGATCTCCTCGTGGTGCACATACGAAGAAGGCCATTGCCGGTGGGGCGTGGTTCGCATCCCATGCTCGGCAATGGCCTCCTCGTCAGATCTGCTGTCGTCCGTCACGCGCGCGTGCGTGACGGCGTACCGGGACGACTGCCTTCGACCCTATCGGGGTCGAGCGTCGCTCGCGGCACGGACTCAGATGCCGACCTTGATACGCGTGAAGCGCTTCAGGGTGACACCCGCCTCGTCCAGAACCTTCTGGACGGACTTCTTGTTGTCGAGCGCGTACGGCTGGCCGAGCACCGTGGCGTCCTTGAAGAAGCCGTTGAGGCGACCCTCGACGATCTTGGCGATCGCGGCCTCGGGCTTGCCCTCGGCGCGGGTGGTCTCCTCGGCGATACGGCGCTCGGACTCGACGACCTCGGCCGGGACATCCTCCTTGGAGAGGTACTTCGGCGCGAAGGCGGCGATGTGCTGGGCGATGCCCTTGGCGACCTCGGCGTTCGGCTTGTCCAGCTCGACGAGGACACCGATCTGCGGGGGCAGGTCGGGCATCGTGCGGTGCATGTACGCGGTCACGTAGCCGTCGGCGAACTGCGCGAAGCGGTCCAGGACGATCTTCTCGCCCAGGTTGGCGTTGGCCTCGTCGACGAACGCCTGGACGGTCTTGCCGGCCTCGATCTCGGAGGCGAGCAGGGCCTCGAGGTCGGCCGGGGAGGTCTTGGCGACGTGCTCGGCGATCGCGTTGGCAACGGCCTGGAACTTCTCGCCCTTGGCGACGAAGTCCGTCTCGCACTTCAGCTCGACGAGGACACCGGAGGAGTTGTCGTCGGCGATGATGGAGACCACGGCGCCGTTCTCGGCGGAGCGGCCCTCGCGCTTGGCGACGCCCTTCTGGCCCTTGATCCGGAGCGCCTCGACGGCCTTCTCGACGTTGCCCTCGGCCTCGTCCAGCGCCTTCTTGCAGTCCATCATGCCGGCGCCGGTGAGCTCACGGAGCTTCTTGACGTCGGCGGCGGTGTAGTTCGCCATGATCTGTGAATCTCTTCTCGGAGTTCGAAGTCTCGAAGTCGGCGGCGGCCGCGGCTTGAGCGGGCCGCCGCCAAAGATCTACGGGCTACGAAGATCTAAGGGCTGCGGGTGAACGGCGGGTGGCGCGATCGGCGCCTCCCGCCGTCACTTCAGCCATACGGCCCTGAGGGTCAGGCCTGCTCGCCCTCGGCGGCCGGAGCCTCGGCGGCCTCGGCAGCCGGAGCCTCGACGGCCTCCGCGGCCGGAGCCTCAGCGGCCGGCGCAGCCTCTTCGGTCTCAGCCTTCTTCTCGCCCTCGAGCAGGTCGCGCTCCCACTCGGCGAGCGGCTCGCCCGCGGCCTTCTCGCCCTTGCCCTCGGCGGCGACGCCGGAGCGGGCGATGAGGCCCTCGGCGACGGCGTCGGCGATCACACGGGTGAGCAGGGTGACGGAGCGGATCGCGTCGTCGTTGCCCGGGATCTTGTAGTCGACCTCGTCGGGGTCACAGTTGGTGTCGAGGATGGCGACGACCGGGATGTTGAGCTTCCGGGCCTCGCCGACCGCGATGTGCTCCTTCTTGGTGTCCACGATCCAGACGGCGCTCGGCACCTTCTGCATCTCGCGGATACCGCCGAGGGTCTTCTCCAGCTTGGCCTTCTCACGGGAGAGGACCAGGAGCTCCTTCTTCGTCAGACCGGAGGACGCGACGTCCTCGAAGTCGATCTGCTCGAGCTCCTTGAGGCGCTGCAGACGCTTGTAGACGGTCGAGAAGTTGGTGAGCATACCGCCCAGCCAGCGCTGGTTGACGTACGGCATGCCGACACGGGTGGCCTGCTCGGCGATGGCCTCCTGCGCCTGCTTCTTCGTGCCGACGAACATCACCGTGCCGCCGTGGGCAACGGTCTCCTTGACGAACTCGTAGGCGCGGTCGATGTACGACAGCGACTGGAGCAGGTCGATGATGTAGATGCCGTTGCGCTCGGTGAAGATGAAGCGCTTCATCTTCGGGTTCCAACGACGGGTCTGGTGACCGAAGTGGACGCCGCTCTCCAGCAGCTCCCGCATCGTGACGACGGCCATGGCCGTTCTCCTTGAGTTTTCTCGGTTGTGCCGCGGGCGCCGGATGGCACTCGCGCCTGACGCCCGCAATGCGCCGTGCCGCAAAGGACCGAGGAGCGCTGACACCGGCCACGCAAGGGCCTGGTATCGGGGCGTGCGAAGTCGACCCGGTGACCCGGATCGCCACAAGAAGTGTACGGGACCCGCGAGGCCGCGGGTGACGCCGCTGTCCACAACCCGGCAGTTGTCCACAGATCCCGGCCATGATCGCCCGGTCTGCGGGACCGTTCTCCCATGCGAGCGAAACGATCTGTGCGGGCATGGCCTGCGGTGCTGCTGATGACGACGGTGAGCGTGCCGGCTCCCGTGTCGTGGGCGCGCGCGCCGGCAGGCACATATTCGGCCACGGCGCCGGCGCCGGTCCCCGACACGCCGGTGCCGGCCGTCGCCCGGGTCTGGCCGGTGGGCGCCCGTCCCGCGGTCGTACGGGGCTGGGAGCCTCCGGCGACTCCGTACGGCCCGGGCCACCGGGGCGTGGACCTGGCGGCGGCTCCGGGCGATCCGGTGCGGGCGGTCGCGGCCGGCCGGGTGATCTTCGCGGGCCGGGTGGCAGGGCGGGGCGTGGTCTCCGTCGACCTGACGGGCACGGGCGACCCGCCGCTGCGTACGACGTACGAGCCCGTACGCGCCTCGGTACGGAAGGGCGACGAGGTGGAGCCGGGCGAGGTAGTGGGCGTACTGGAACCGCCGACCGTCCACTGCACGGGCCCGTGCCTGCACTGGGGCCTGCGCAGAGGGGAGACGTATCTGAACCCACTGACCGTGCTGCCACCGTGGCTGCTGCGCGCGGGCCCGTCCCGGTTGCTGCCGGTGGACGGGGTGCCGTTGCCGTAGCCGGGTTGCTCGGGCTCGGCTGGGGGGGGGCTGGGGTGGGGTTGGCGGGAGGGGGAGGGGAGGGGGGAGGGGGAGGGGGTCAGCCCCGGATGCCTCGAAGAGCCATCGCGACCGCCGCCTCCGTGATGGCGGCCGGATCCTCCGCGGCGCCAAGCTCGATCCGCCGCACGGCCGCATCCACCACGCCCTGGAGCAGCATCGCCGCCAGCCGTGGCTCGTGGTGTCCCATCTCGCCGAGAGCCTCGACGATCATGGCGACGAGCCCGCCGTGCGCCGCGCGGATCTTCTCGCGCGCCCCGGCGTCCAGTTCGCTCGCCGAGATGGCGACCACGGCACGGTGCCGCCGGTCTCCGACGAGGGCCAGCTGTCGGCGCACATACGCCTCGATCTTCGCCTCGGGCCCGTCCGCCGCGGCCATCGCCGCCTCGACCTCCGCCGCCCAGACGGGGAAGTCGACCGCGCACAGCTCCTCGACGACGGCCGCGCGGGAACGGAAGTACTCGTAGACGGAGGACCGCGCCAGGCCCGTTCGCTCGGCGAGGGCCGGGAACGTCAGGGCCTCGGTACCGCCCTCGGACAGCAGGGACCGTGCCGCGTCCAGCAGGGCGGCTCGCTGCATCGACCGGTGCTCGGCCACGGAGGCCGCTCGAATCCTTGGCACGTCGACCACTGTACGGACGGACCGCGGCATACGGGAGCCACTCCCGCCAGGTGCGCCGGTCATGGACTCCGCCCGCCGGGGTGTGCGCGTCATCATGTCAGCGTCCGAATCCGGCCAGCTTGGCGCGCAGCTGCAGTACCGATTTCGTATGGATCTGGCTCACCCGGCTCTCGGTCACCCCCAGCACATTGCCGATCTCGGCGAGGGTGAGCCCCTCGTAGTAGTACAGGGTGACCACGGTCTTCTCCCGCGCGGGCAATGTGTTGATCGCCCGCGCCAGGAACCGCCGCAGCTCCCGGTCCTCGGCCACCTCCACCGGATTGTCCGCCGCGGTGTCCTCGAGGGTGTCCATGAGGCTCAGCCGCTCGCCGCCCTCGCCCCCCACATGCAGCAGTTCCTCCAGCGCCACGACGTTGGCCAGCGAGAGCTGGCTGAAGACGGCGTGGAGGTCTTCCACGCCAATCCCCATCTCCGCCGCGACCTCCCCCTCGGACGGCGTCCGCCGCAGCCGCGCCTCCAGGGTCGCGTAAGCCCGCTCCACGCTGCGCGCCTTCTGCCGCACCGACCGCGGGATCCAGTCCAGCGCGCGCAGCTCGTCGATCATCGCGCCCCGGATCCGCGTGATCGCGTACGTCTCGAACTTGATCTCCCGGTCGATGTCGAACTTCTCGATGGCGTCGATCAGCCCGAACACCCCAGACGACACGAAGTCCGCCTGCTCCACATTGGCCGGCAGTCCCACGCTCACCCGCCCCGCCACGTACTTCACCAACGGCGAGTAGTGCAGGATCAGCTGCTCCCGCAACCGTTCGTCCCCCGTCTCCTTGTACGACCGCCACAACTCGTCGAGCGTCGAGGGAGCGGGCGGGCGCACGCTGCCGCCGTCACGGGCGGCTGGGGGAAGCGCCGCCCGGTCGGGCCCGGAGGTGTGCTGGGGCATTCGTCGCCTTGTGCCGTTCTGCCGTGAACTGGGGTTGGCTGGGTGAGGTGTCGGTCTGATGTCGAGATGCCTGCCTGAGTCGGAATCCCCGTGAGCGTAGCGTGACTGTGGTGTCGCAGTGTGCGAAGGACAGCGGATCACCCGTGCGCGAACGGGTGCGGCGTGGGTCCCGCCGGAGCCGTGTCCGTAGCCCTGTGTGACCACCGGAAGCGGTCAACTACGGGAATTGCCAAGGCTGTCGGGGGTCGCCCGGACGGCCGAACACGCTCGGTCAACACGAACCACGATCGTGTCGGACGGCGATCACCGCCTGGCGTGTCAACTTCCAGCCGTCGCCGTGTCGTTCGACGAAACCAAGTGATCGGAGTTCGTACAGTCTCGCGACCGCGTCGTCGTACGAGGTCCCCGCCCCGCGGGCGATCTCGTCCGGCGCGGCCGTACCGCGGGCCGGCAGCGCGGCGAGCACGCGGGCGGCGGCGGGCTCCAGCAGATCGCGCGGGAGCACGGGCCCGCGCCGTTCCGGGGCCAGCTCGCCGATCTCCCCGATCAGCTCGACGACGTCCGCGGCGTCGGAGACGAGCACGGCGTCCCCGCGCAGCAGTTCGTGCACGCCGGCCGAGAGTGCGCTGGTGACCGGTCCTGGCACCCCCATCGTGTACCGGCCGAGCCGCTGCGCCGCGCGTGCCGTGACCAGGGCGCCGCTGCGGTAGGCGGCCTCGACGACCACGGTGCCGAGGGTGAGGGCCGCGATCACACGGTTTCTGAGGATGAATCTGCTCGGCGTCGGATGGTCGCCGGGTGGTAACTCTCCGACGACGAGCCCCTGGTGCGCGATCCTGGTGATCAACTCGGTGTGTCCGCGCGGGTAGGGCCGGTCCACTCCGCAGGCGAGTACGGCGACGGTGGCGCCGCCGGCGGCGAGGGTGCCCCGGTGCGCGGCCCCGTCCACGCCGTAGGCACCGCCGGAGACGACCACCCAGCCGTGCTCCGAGAGACCCGTGGCCAGTGTGGCCGCCACGTGAGCCCCGTATTCGGTGCAGGCCCGCGCGCCGACGACCGCGACGGATTTCAGGGCCCACATCCGCAGACTGGGCCGCCCGCGCACCCAGAGCCCGATGGGCCGGGTGTCGCCCAGGTGGTCGAGCTGGGCGGGCCACTCGGACGCTCCGGGGCAGACGAATCTCACCCCTGCCTCCCGGGCGACGGCCCAGTCCCGCTCGGGATCGGCCCGTTCGGCCCGCGCTCGCAGCCCGGCCCACCGCTTGTCCGTCGTCCCCGGCAGCGGTTTCCCGCCCTCTCGCAGCCGCTCGGCCACCTCCTCGGCCCCGCGTTCGCGCAGCCAGCGTCCTGCCGTTTCGTCCCCGGGTTCGATGACCCGGGTGAGGAAGATCCGGGCGAGGCAGTCACCGTCCGGGGCGCCGCCGCCGTTCATGCCAGGGCCCCGATGGCCATCGGCACGCCCCGGGGAATCCCGGTGCGCAGGTGCAGTGCCAGGGCGACGTCCGTCGCGTCCGGCCGGTCGTGGCCCACGAGGTCCGCGACGGTCCAGGCGACGCGCAGCACACGGTCGAGTCCGCGGGCGGTCAGCACGCCGCGCTCCAGGTTGCGCTCGGCCTCGTCCATCGCGCCGCTCGCCGCATGCCAGCGGTTGCGCAGTTCCCGTCCGGGCATCTCGCTGTTGGTCCGCCATGGGGTGCCTGCCAGGCGTGCTGCCGCTCTTTCCCGGGCCTCGCGGACCCGGTCGGCGACAATCGCGGTGGACTCGCCCGGACCGTCGCGTCCGGTGAGTTCGGCGCGGGTGACGGGGTCCACCTCGACGCGCAGGTCGACCCGGTCCAGAAGCGGGCCGGAGAGCCGGGCCTGATAGCGGCGGATCGCGGAGGGCGGGCACTCGCACAGGGTGTCGCGCTGTGAGAAGCGGCCGCAGGGGCAGGGGTTGGCCGCGAGCACCATCTGGAATCTCGCCGGGAACCGCACGACACCCGCGCTGCGTGCGATCACGACATGCCCGGATTCCAGGGGCTGCCGCAGGGCGTCCAGGGCGTGGCTGCTGAACTCGGGCGCTTCGTCGAGGAAGAGGACGCCCCGGTGGGAGAGCGACACGGCGCCTGGTCGTGCGACGCCGGGGCCGCCGCCGACGAGTGCCTGCATGGTGGCCGAGTGGTGCGGGGCGCAGTAGGGGGCGATGCCGATCAGGGGTTTGCCCGGGGGCAGCAGGCCGGCCACCGAGTGCACGGCCGTGACCTCCAGTGACTCCTGCCTGCCGAGCCTGGGCAGGATGGCGGGCAGCCGTTCCGCGAGCATCGTTTTTCCGGCTCCCGGCGGCCCCTCCAGGAACAGGTGGTGCCCGCCGGCCGCGGCGACCTCCATTGCTGTGCGCGCCGAGATCTGGCCCACGACGTCGGCGAGGTCATGGTCCTGGTCGTGTTGTGCGGCGCCCAGGCTGTGCATCCCGGTGGCGGCTCCGGTGCCCGGTACCCGCAGACCGGCGAGGAGCGGATCGGGGCGGCCTTCCTCGTCCGGTTCCTCGTCGGGCACGGGCTCGTCCGCGAGGACGGCGATCAGCTGGCGCAGGCTGCGGACGCCCAGCACGGAAATGCCGGGCACCAGCGAGGCCTCGGCGGCGGCGCATTCCGGGACGACCACCTGCTCGTAGCCCGCGTCCGCCGCGGCCAGGACCGCCGGCAGGATGCCTCTCACCGGTCGCACCCGGCCGTCCAGCCCGAGTTCGCCGATCATCACGATGTCGGCGAGCACCCGTGGATCGATCCGTTCGGCGGCGCCCAGCACCGCGCAGGCGACGGCGAGGTCGAAGCCGCTGCCGGCCTTCGGCACGGATGCGGGGCTGAGCCCGACCGTGAGCTTCTTCTGCGGCCATTCGCCGCCCGAGTTCACCACGGCCGCCCGCACCCGGTCGCGGCTTTCGGTCAGGCTCTTGTCGGGCAGTCCCACCAGCGTGAACGCCGCCACGCCCGGTTCGAGGTCGGCCTGGACCTCGACCACGACGCCTTCGACGCCGACCAGCGCCACGGAGCATGTGCGCGCGAAGCCCATCACGCCACCCCCCGCACGTGCTCGACCACGGGGGCGCCGCGTTCGGGCAGGACGACGCCGATCACGTCGATGCGCACCCCGCCCGGTGGTGCCCCGCCGTGTGCCTGGATCCAGCGCTCGGCGAGGCTGCGCAGCCGGTCTGCCTTCACCGGTGTGACGGCGGCCATCGGGTGCTCGAAGCAGCCGCCTCGGCGGGTCTTGACCTCGCAGACGACCAGGACGTCACTGTCCTGGGCGACGATGTCGATCTCGCCGCTCCTGCCGCAGCGCCAGTTGCGCTCCAGGACCGTCATCCCGGCTTCGGTCAGACGCCGGGCGGCCAGTTCCTCGCCGTACCTGCCGAGTGCACTGCGTGCCTGATGTGTGTTCATGTCGGCACCACCTCCGGCGCCAACCGTCACGCATCCGGCTCCACGGAGTGGATCTTGGTGGAGAACCCGGCGGTTGTGGACAACTTCGTCACCCACATGGGTGGGGGCCGTGCCCGTCACCCCCATGGGTGCGGGCTGTGCCCGTCACCCACTCGGCAACTCCAGATCGCTCTTGTTCAGCTCCTCGATGTTCACGTCCTTGAACGTCAGCACCCGCACCTGCTTCACAAAACGAGCGGGCCGGTACATGTCCCAAACCCAGGCGTCCGCCATGGACACCTCGAAGAACACCTCGCCCTGGACCGAGTGCACCTGCATCTCGTAGTCGTTGGTGAGGTAGAAGCGCCGTTCGGTCTCGATCACGTATTTGAACAGACCGACGACATCGCGGTACTCCCGGTAGAGCTTCAGCTCCATCTCGGTCTCGTACTTTTCGAGGTCCTCGGCGCTCATGGCATGTTCCCCTTCAACCGTGCGATCCCACCATTGTGCGCCAGTCCCGTAAGCCCCTAGACGATTTCGGTGTCGAGGACCTCGGGCCTGGCCGGGGGACCTTCGTCGAGCAGCGTGCGCAGCAGCTCGGCGAGTCTCGTCGGATACACCGTCTCATGCGCTTCGCTCAGTTCCCGGCACGTCCACCACCGTGCTCCGGCGACACTGCGCTTTTCCAGGTCCGTCAGGCTCAGCGCGGCCGTGGCCGTCTGGGTGGTGGTACGGGCCAGGTAGTACCACTCGTCCTGGTCCCAGCGGCGGCCTGCGAAGGGGAAGGAGCACTGGCGCTGCCACAGCACCGGGCCCAGCTCGACATCAGTGATGCCGGTCTCCTCGGCCAGTTCCCGCAGCGCGGCCTGCTCGCGCGTCTCGTCGCCCTCCACACCGCCGCCGGGCGTGAACCACCAGTCGTCGGCCGGATCGTCCGGCTCGTGCCCGTGCAGCAGCAGGATGCGGTCCTGCGGATCGAGAAGCACCACCCGGGCCACCTTGCGCAGACCGCCTTCGTGGGCGTTCTGCACGCCTGCCTCGCCGGCGGCGGCCTCGTACGACTCGGACGAGGCCCCGGACGGCGGTGAGGGCGACGACGCCTCAGCGGGCACCGGCCGGCTCCGTCCCCCGTACGGCGGAGGCGCGCTTGCGGCCCGCGAGCTTGGCGATCGGGCCGTACGCCCCGCCGCCCAGCACCAGCACCGCGCCCGCCACGATCACGCCGAAGATCAGCCGCAGGGGGCCGGGCGAGGAGAGAGTGCCCAGTGCCTCGAAGCCCGTCGGGCGGGCCAGCATGCCGTTCATCGGCCACACCACGGCGTCGACACGGGCGTCCACCGCGCTGCGCGGCACCGTGCCGCTGAAGGCCTCTGTGAGATGGGCGGAGGAGTCGAGGGAGCCGCTGCGCTCGTCGCCGAGGAGGAACAGCCGGTCCTTGGGGACGGTGATGGTCGGGATCGTCTTCGACTCGGCGGGCTGCCCCTTGGCGATGTACGACTCCTGGATCTGCTTGCCGTTGACGGTCAGCTTGCCGTCGGTGCAGCAGCCCACCGTGTCCCCGCCGACCGCCACCACCCTCTTGACCAGGGGCATGTCGCCCCAGCTCTTCTGCCGGAAGACGACGACGTCGCCCCGCTTGATGTCGGCGCCGTCGACACGCTGGGCGAGTACCCGGTCACCGGCGACGATGGTGGGCGACATGGAGTCGGTGGGCACGGTGTACGGCTTGTAGACGATCGCGCCCCAGACGAACCCGCCGAGGAAGAGCACACAGCCGAGGGCCACGGCCAGCCCCGACAGTGTGTTGCCGAGCCGTCCGCGGCCCTCTTCCGTACGACCAGTCCTGCTCATCCCAGTGCTCCCAGGTCGGAGAATCGACCCCGTGGCCCGCTGCCGGGCCACGGAAGATCGGCGATCTGGGACGGCACCCTACCCGGCGGTACCGCTGCCAGTAACCCTCGGGTTTCCGGCGGTAAGGCGCGCGGTGATCCGGCGCCTGCGCCACAGCACCAGCGGCACCGCGCCCGTCAGGCCGAGCGCTCCGGGGGCCGCCGCGCTCAGGCCCTGGTCGAAGGTGTCCGGGATCGGCAGCGTGTTCCAGCGGGTGGGCGGCCAGGCGACCACGATGGCGCGGCCCACGACGTTCCCCACGGGTACGAAGCCCTGGTACTTGTCCTGCTGGTGGTAGCGGGAGTCCAGCGAGTTCTGCCGGTGGTCGCCCATGACCCAGATTTTGCCCGGGGGAACCGTGACCTTGAACTGGCCGCCCTGGTCGTCGACGCTGCACGGGGTGTTGCCGGGGTACACATACGGCTCGTTGAGTGCCTTGCCGTTGACCATCAGCGGGCCGGTGCCCTTGCACTCGATGGTGTCGCCGGCGACGCCGACGACCCGCTTGATGAGGTCCTTCTCCTCCGCGGACGGCATCAGGCCGATCCAGCTCAGGGCCGTCTGGAGGGCGTTCGGGTTGGCGGTGGGCTCGCCCGCCAGCCAGTTGTCCGGGTCGTGGAAGACGACGACCTCACCACGCGAGGGCTCGGAGCCGAACCACGGGGTCAGCTTGTCGACGAGGACGCGGTCACCCTGCTGGAGGGTGTTCTGCATCGAGTCCGAGGGAATGGAGAACGCCTGCACCAGGAACGTCTTGATCAGCAGCGCCAGTACCAGTGCGATGCCGATGAGGAGCGGAAGTTCCTTCCAGAAGGAGCGCTGCTTCTTCGGACCGGAGCCCTGTCCGTCGCCCTCCTGGGCGCCGCCGTCCGGGGAGTCGCTCCCGGAGCCGGCGTGGTCCTCCGCGGCCGGGGCAGCCGTCTCGTCGGGTCGCTGCGGCCTCTCTTCGGGACCCTCGTGTCCGGACCGTGCGCCGACCGCCAAATCCCCCACGTCCACTCCTCACTCCGTACCGGCGCCGGCGCCTCAGCCGACGCAGGCCCACCACTCCCATAACGAGCGGGAGTTCCGCAGGGCTCGGGAGGGGGATCAATCCGTATCGATCCGTCGAGACCACCCTATGCGACGGACCGAGTGCGGTGGTCGACCCTCTCGGCACGGACGCGTATGTGTCCGGCTCCTTCAGGCTCGTCCAGTGCCCCAGCGGCCAGGCGATCACCATGGCGCGGCCGACGACGGACGTCTCGGAGACCGTACCGCTGTACGCCTCCGTACGGTGGTAACGCGAGTCGGCGGAGTTGGCGCGGTGGTCGCCCATGACCCACAGCCGGCCCGGAGGCACTGTCACCGAGAACGAGAAGTCGGAAGGTTTGTTCCCCGGGTGAATGTACGGCTCGTTCAGAGGCATGCCGTTGACGGTGACGCGGCCTTGCGTGTCACAGCACTTGACGGTGTCGCCACCGACCGCGACGACCCGCTTGATGAGGTCCTTGTCGTTGTCGGACGGCAGCAGACCGATCCAGGTGAGCCCTTCCTTGATCTGCTTGATGACGACGGGGTCGTTCTTCTTGGTCGTCTTCTCGCCCGCGAGCCAGTCGCCGGGGTCCTTGAAGACGACGACGTCCCCGCGCTGCGGCTTGGAGCCGAACCACGGGGTGAACTTGTCGACGAGGACACGGTCGCCGACCTGGATCGTGTTCTCCATGGAGCCCGACGGGATCACGAAGGCCTGCACGAGGAAGGTCTTGAGGACCAGCGCTATGAGAACGGCGACGCCGACGAGGAGAGGTATTTCCCTGACCGCGGACCGCCTCCTCTTGCGCTTGACCTTGCGCTGGAGCTTGCGCCGCTCGGCGCGACTGCGTCCGGTGGGGCCACTGCTGCCTGCGGCGCGCCGCGAGCCGGTGGGCAGGAGGTTCTGGGCGGCGGTGTCGACCGGCATGCCGCGCGGTTTGCCGCGGTTACCCATGGGCACCGTCCGCCTTTTTCGGCTCGTTCGCCCCTTCGGCGGTGTGCACGCGCGCGTAGGCGCCGGGACGGGTGAGGTGCCGCCAGTGTGCGGAGGGCCAGGCCACCCAGTCGGCCCTGCCGATCACGGCGCCCACGGGGATCATGCCCCCGCCCGGCGACCCCAGATGGTCGCGGGAGTCGCTGGAGTCGCTGCGGTGATCACCGAGCACGAACAGCGTGCCGTCCGGCACGACGACGTCGAAGGAGACGTCGGAGGGGCTGTCCCCGGGATACAGAAACGACGACTCGTCGACCGACCGGCCGTTCACCTCGAGCCTCCCCTTCTTGTCGCAGCAGACCACGTGGTCCCCGCCGACACCGACGACGCGTTTGACGTAGTCGGCGTTCCCGAAATACCCGGTGCCGTCGAAGACCACGACGTCTCCCCGCTGCGGCGTCGATCCGAAACGGTACGCCAACTTATTTACGAGCACGCGGTCCCCAACCCTCAATCCGCGCTCCATCGAGCCGCTGGGGATGTCGAACGGCTGCATCACAAACGTGCTGAGCGTGAGGAGGAACAGCAGACAGACCAGGACGGTCAGGGTGATCCGCCCGCCGGGGAGCCAGTCGGCGATCCGGTACACCAACGCGAAGCGCGACCGTCCCTCCGCACCCCCTGTGTCCGAGATCTCCTCGGATTCGGGCGGGTCGGAGGAGCAGTCGCGCTCCACGTGCTGTGCTTCGGTGTCCATCGGGGCCAGATGCTATCCGGCCCCTCTGTGAACCCCTTGTGACGGCTCGTTCGCCGTCGGGGCGAGAACTCAGTTCTCGCGCTTCTCCTTGATCTTCGCCGCCTTGCCGCGCAGCTCGCGCAGGTAGTACAGCTTGGCGCGGCGCACGTCACCCTTGGTGACGAGCTCGATCTTCTCGACGATCGGGGTGTGCACCGGGAAGGTGCGCTCGACGCCGACGGAGAAGGAGACCTTGCGGACCGTGAAGGTCTCGCGCACGCCGGAACCCTGGCGACGGATCACCACGCCCTTGAACTGCTGCACACGGGAGCGGTTGCCCTCGATGACGCGGACGTGGACGTTGACGGTGTCACCGGGGCGGAAGGCCGGGAGGTCGGTGCGCAGCGACGCGGCGTCGACGGAGTCGAGCAGGTGAGACATTTCGTCTGCTTTCTTCGCCAATGCCACAGGCCATCGGCGGGAAGTAGTGTTTCGGTAAAAGTGCTGGTGCCGCGTCGGGGCGGACGTCGTATCCCCCTGTGGCAGGGGCGCACGCCGGACGGCGGACAACAGCGGCCTATTCTTCCATGCCCTCTGGCCTGCGCCAAAATCGGCCGTGCGGCGCGCCCTCCGGGTCCGGTGCCCAGCCCAGGATGGACAGCATTTCGCGGTCCTTCTTGTCGAACGCCGAGGGGTCGCAGTGCTCGATGAGGTCGGGCCGGTTGGCCGTCGTGCGCTTGAGGGCCTCGTCGCGGCGCCAGCGGGCGATCCTGCCGTGGTGGCCGCTGAGCAGCACCTCCGGGATGTCCCGGCCTCGCCAGGCGGGCGGTTTGGTGTAGACGGGCCCCTCCAGGAGGTTCGCCATCGCGCCGGGCGCGAAGGAGTCGTCCCGGTGGGACTCGGCGTTCCCCAGGACCCCGGGCAGCAGGCGCGCCACCGCCTCCGTGATGACGAGGACGGCCGCCTCTCCGCCGGCGAGGACGTAGTCGCCGATGGACACCTCGTACACGGGTATCCGGGTCGCGTACTCGTCGATGACACGGCGGTCGATGCCCTCGTAGCGGGCGGGTGTGAAGATCAGCCACGGGCGCTCGGAGAGCTCGACGGCGAGCTTCTGGGTGAAGGGGCGGCCGCTGGGCGTGGGGACGATCAGGGCAGGGGCCGAGGAACCGGTCTCGTACCCGTCGGCCAGGACGTCGTCCAGTGCCTCGCCCCAGGGGTCGGTCTTCATGACCATGCCGGGGCCGCCGCCGTACGGCGTGTCGTCGACGGTGTTGTGGCGGTCGTGCGTCCAGGAACGCAGGTCGTGCACATGGACGTTCAGCTGCCCACGCGCGCGTGCCTTGCCGACCAGGGAGACGTTCAGCGGTTCCAGGTACTCGGGGAAGATGGTGACGACGTCGAGCCTCATGCGGTGTCGTCCCTCGACGAGGCGATCTCCGCCCGGTCGTCGATCAGGCCCGGCGGGGGGTCGATGACGGCCCGCTGTTCCTCGAGGTCGATCTCCGTGACGATCTCCTCGACGAAGGGGATCAGCGCCTCGGTCCCGTCCGGGCGCTCGACCACGAACAGGTCCTGGGAGGGCAGGTGCGAGATCTCGGTGATCCGGCCGACCTCGACACCGTCCCGGGTCACAACGTCCAGGTCGATGAGCTGGTGGTCGTAGTACTCGTCCTCGCCCTCGGGCAGTTCGTCCGGGTCGACGTCGGCGATCAGCAGGATGTTGCGCAGCGCCTCGGCGGCGTTGCGGTCACTCACGCCCTCGAACCGCAGCAGGAGGCGGCCGCTGTGCACGCGACCGGTCTCGATCGTCAGCGGTCCCGCCGAGGCCGGGTCGGTGGTCAGGACCGCGCCCGGCGCGAGCCGCAGCTCCGGCTCGTCGGTGCGTACCTCGACGGTGACCTCGCCCTTGATGCCATGGGCGCGGCCGATCCGTGCGACTACCAGCTGCACTGTGCTTGATCTCCTGTCATACGACTACGGGCCGGGGACGGCCCAGTGGCCCTCCCCGGCCCGAGCCGGTTGCGATAAGCGTCAGCGGACGTGGTCCACGTCGACGAGGTCGACACGGACACCGCGGCCGCCGATGGCGCCCACGACGGTGCGCAGGGCACGTGCGGTGCGGCCGTTGCGGCCGATCACCTTGCCGAGGTCGTCGGGGTGGACCCGGACTTCGAGTACGCGCCCGCGGCGCAGGTTGCGCGAGGCCACCTGCACATCGTCAGGGTTGTCGACGATGCCCTTCACGAGGTGCTCGAGAGCCTCCTCGAGCATGCTCAGGCCTCGGTCGACTCAGAGGACTCGGCCGCGGCCTCGTCCTTCTTCTCAGCCTTCTTCTTCTGGGTGATCGCCTCACCCTTGCCCTCGTCCTCACCGCTCAGGGCCTCGAACGACGGACGGGAAGCCTTGGGCTGGGCCACCAGCAGCGGAGCCGGGGCGGGCTCGCCCTTGAACTTCTGCCAGTCGCCGGTCTTCTTCAGGATGGCGAGCACGGGCTCGGTCGGCTGGGCACCGACACCGAGCCAGTACGCCGCACGCTCGGCGTCCACCTCGATGACCGACGGGTTGTAGGTCGGGTGGTACTTGCCGATCTCCTCGATGGCCCGGCCGTCACGGCGGGTACGGGAGTCGGCGACGACGATGCGGTAGTGAGGCGAACGGATCTTGCCCAGACGCTTCAGCTTGATCTTGACTGCCACGGGAGTGGGTTCTCCTGGATTTGACGTGGTTGGGCACGGCGGGACGGCCGCGTGGGGTTGCGGTACCCGAGTGCCCGATGGACGCGTCAGCCGGAGGAGAGAGGGGTCCTGTGCGGCTGTCGAGTACAGCTAGCCATTGTGCCACACCCTGGATGGGGCTTCGGCCGCGAGGGTGCGTCCGGGCATGACTGAGCTGCACCCGGCGCCGGGTCCCCCGGGCGTTGGTCACGCCCACCCGGCGCTCAGAGGTGCCGAACAGCGTCACAGCTGAGGTACGGCCGCCACGAGCAGCCGTCGGCTCAGCTCGCCGCCGCCCCTACCGGCTCCGGGATGCGGAACGGCTTGCCGCAGCCGCCGCACACGATCGGGGCCTGGGCCAGGACCGACGGGACGACGCGTACGTTGCGGCCGCAGTCGCAGACCGCCTTGACCCGGACACCGCCTCCGGAGGAGCCGTGGCGGGCGGCCGGACCCCGGAACGTACGGGCTGTGTCCGCGGCCGTCGCCGCCGAGTGGGCCTTCAGCGCACGCTGGAGCCGCTCCATCGTCGGGCGGTAGCGCCGCTTTGCCTCGGGGCTGAGCGTGACCAGGGAGAAACCGCTGCTCGGGTGCGGTTCCTCGGGGTGGTCCAGGCCCAGTTCCTCGGCGATCGCGAGGAATCTGCGGTTGTGATAGCGGCCGGCGCGGGAGGTGTCGCGTACGCCGCGGGCGGCGGCGATGCCGTGGACTGCCTCATGGAGCAGTCGCTCGAAGGAGAGTTCGTGCCCACAGGCGGACGACGACTCTCCGATCAGGGACTCGGGCGCGGCAAGATCCGGCAGTTCGGGGTGGTGCCGTTGAATGTCGGCCCACGCCTGTGCCAGCTCTGCGGCGAGAACAGGTGGTGTCTGTGTCGTGCTCACGTAATGACAACGAGCCTGAGGGCCCGCGTGTTCCGATTCCGGGCCATCCCAAATAATTTGCACGTACCCGTCAGTTGCCGCTGATGCGTCCTGACGAGGGCGCGTGCGCCGATTTGTGGAGAAGCCTCACAGCTCGTACCAAGCTGGTGCGTAGTGACGCGTACGCCCCGGCGCGTATACGAGATCCGCGCGCCGGGGCGCCTGTGGTCCACAGATGCGCAAGATGCGTTTCGGCCGCTCTCCTCGTATCTCAATAAGCGCGTGCGACGACCGCGACGTTACCCGGTGCGTCGTCGCGGTCCGGGACAGACCCGTCCTCGGTGACCAGACACCGTACGGTCACCGCGTGCTCGGCCGGCTCGGCCTCTCCGTCCTCGCCGAGCACGGACCGGGGGATACGCGCCCAGCCGCCGGCGACGGCCGCCTCGACGGCCTCGTCGATCGTCGACACATCCGAGGTACGGGAATCGCGGCGCTCGCGCGACTGCTTCAGGAGCAGCGCCTGATCCTCTTCGAGGATCCCGGGGGTCATGCCGACGAGTGAATCGATCGCCACCGGCTCCTTGCCGCCCGGGATGCGGCGGGCCGGCATCGCGGTGCCGTTCTCCAGGTCACGGGGTCCGATCTCGATGCGTACGGGCACACCCTTGAGCTCCCGGTCGACGGCCCGGCGGCCGAAGGGGATGCCGGCCCGGTCGTCCACCTGGACGCGGACACCGGCCGCCCTCAGCCGGTCGCCGATCTCGTGGACCTTGGCCAGAACCGCGTCGTCGCCCTTGATCGCGAGGACAACGGCCTGGATCTGCGCCAGGCGCGGCGGAATACGGAGGCCGTCGTCGTCGCCGTGCGTCATCACCAGGGCGCCGATCATGCGGGTGGTGGAGCCCACCCGGGGGTGGTTCAAGGGCGCACGAACGGCTCGCAAGGAGTGTGCCGCAACCCCTGGACGCCACGACGGGCGCGGAGTTTGCTGACATACGGGAATACCCACGGGGGAGTGCGAGCGCACGGCACGGGGGCCATGGATTCACAGCGGCAACTCTCGTCGGATTGGGGCGCTTTCGATGACACCTACGCTCGTGCGGCAGCACCCGACCCACGCCGGACCGGCTCCTGGCGTGGACCGGCGTGCACGCGCGCGTGACTGGGCCGAGATCCAGGAGCGGATGCTCGTACCGCTCTACGAGGCCGTGTACGAGCGGCTCGAAGTGGGCTCCGGGACGCGGTTGCTCGGGCTCGGGTGCGGTGCGGGCCTCGCCCTGCTGATGGCCGCCTCCCGCGGCGCCTCGGTCACGGGTGTCGACTGCGGCGCGCAGGAGCGGCTGGCCCTCGCCCGTGAGCGGCTGCTGCCCGAGACGTGGGGCACGCGCGCGCGTGCGGGCATCCGGATCGTCGACGGCTCCCCCGAGGACGCGGCGCCCGCTCCGGGAGAGCCGTCCTACAACCTGCTGACCGCCTTCGAGCCGATCGGGTGCGCGACCGGAGACTCGGAGGGCCTCGGGGAACAGCTCGCGGCGGCGGCTCCGCTGGCCGGGCGCGGGACGCCCGTGGTGCTCGTCGGATGGGGTCCGCCTGAACGTTGCAGCACCTCGGCCGTGCTCCGTGTCGCCACCGAACTGGCCGAACCCGTACGCGGTCCGGGCAGTTGGCGCCCCGCCCGGCGCGACGACCTGGAGGAGACCGCGCAGCGCTCGGGGCTGTGGCCGGACGGCTCGGGGCGGGTCGCCTGCCCCTTCGGGTACGCCGACCTGGACAGTGCGGTACGGGGGATGCTGTCGACGGGGTTCTTCGACGCGGCGATCGCCGCGACGGACCAGGAGCAGGTCGACAAGGAGCTGGCGGAGGCGCTGCACCCCTACCGGCGGGCGGACGGCACGGTCTGGATGCCCAATGTCTTCCGGTACCTGATCGCGCGCATCCCCTAGAGGACCGTCACTCACAGAAGATCGTCAGTCCCCGGAGGACCGTCAGTCCCCAAAGGACCGTCAGCCCGCAGAAGACCGTCAGTCCCCAAAGGACCGTCAGTCCGCAGAAGACCGTCAGTCCCCAGAGGACCGTCAGTCCGCAGAAGACCGTCAGTCGTCCTTCCGCAGACGCACGACGCCCGCGATCCGGTACGCCTCCGCCTCCTCCAGCGTCTCATTGATCAGGAGCGCCTCGGCCAGTGCGTCCAGCTGTCCCCGGTGGTCGCGGAGTTTGCGGCAGGCCTCCTCGTAGCAGTCGTCCACGATGCGGCGCATCTCGCCGTCGATCACGTCCAGTGTCTGCGGCGCGGCCGACAGCCCGTACGCCTGCTGCGCGTCGCTCGGGAGCGCCGACAGCCGGCCCACCTGCCCGCTCATGCCCCAGCGGGCGACCATGCCGCGGGCGATGTTGGTGACCTGTTCGAGGTCGTTCTCGGAGCCCGTGGTGACGACACCGAAGACCACCTGTTCCGCCGCCATGCCGCCCAGGGCTCCGATGATGCGGCCGCGCAGATACTCCTCCGTGTACGAGTACCTCTCGGCCTCGGGGGTCGACAGTGTCACCCCGAGCGCCCGGCCGCGCGGCACGATCGTCACCTTGCGGACCGGGTCGGCGCCCGGCTGCAGCATGCCCAGCAGAGCGTGCCCGCTCTCGTGGTACGCGGTGCGCCGGCGCTCCTCCTCGGGCATGACGAGCGGCCGTTCGGCACCCAGCTGCACCTTCTCCAGCGCCTCGGACAGATCCGACTGGGTGACCCGGTCCTGCTTGCGCTTGACGGCGAGCAGCGCCGCCTCGTTGGCGAGGTTGGCCAGATCCGCACCCGTCATGCCCGGGGTGGTGCGCGCCACCTGGGCCAGGTCCACGTCCGTGGCGAGCGGGATGTCCCGCGTGTGGATCCTCAGGATCGCCTCGCGGCCGCCGCGGTCCGGAGGGGACACGCTGACCACCCGGTCGAAGCGGCCGGGACGGGTCAGCGCCGGGTCCAGGATGTCGGCGCGGTTCGTCGCCGCGATGACGACCACGCCCTCCGAGCCGGAGAAGCCGTCCATCTCCGTGAGGATCTGGTTCAGCGTCTGCTCGCGCTCGTCGTGGCCGCTCACCGACGGGCCGCCACCCCGCTGCCGGCCGATCGTGTCGATCTCGTCGATGAAGATGATCGAAGGGGCCACCTTGCGGGCCTCCGCGAACAGCTCTCGGACCCGGGACGCGCCGACGCCCACGATCATCTCGATGAACTCGGAGGCTGAGGCGGAGAAGAACGGCACGCCCGCCTCGCCCGCCACCGCCCGCGCCAGCAGCGTCTTGCCCGTGCCCGGCGGACCGGTCAGCAGCACGCCGCGCGGCATCTTCGCGCCCATCCTGCGGTATTCGTCCGGGTGCTCGAGGAAGTTGACGACGTCGTCCAGCTCGCCCTTGACCTCGTCGATTCCGGCCACGTCGTCGAACGTGGTGCGCTGGGTGCCCGGCTGCAGCTCGACCGGTTTGGGCGGAGCCTTGCGGCCCAGCATGCCGCCCGCGCCGCCCAGGCCCGTCGTCCTCACCCGCCGCGCGATGAAGATCCACAACGCGATCAGGAACGCCATCGGCAGCAGCGAGAGCAGCAGGTTGGACAGATAACTGCGCTCCTGCACCACCGGCTGCGCGGTCACCGTGACGTTGCGCCTGCTCAGGTTCTGCCAGAGCTTGTCGTCCGCGAAGGCGGGGCGCTGTGTCTTGAACTTGGTGTACTTCCCGCCGCCCGGCTTCGGCTGCGCGGTTCTGAGCTGGCCCTGGATCGCGTCGCCCTTTGAGTAGATCTTGGTGACGTTGCCGTCGTTGACCTGCCTGCTGAACTCCGTGTACGCGATCGTCGGCTCATTGGCCCTGCTGAAGTAGGACAACGCGCCGTAGGCCACGAGGAAGACGATCACCGCGGCGGCGATCAGAGCCCACCAGCTGCCGCGCATCCTCCGGCCGCCCGGGCGCCTGGACGGCTCCTCCGGAGTGCCCTCGGTACGCCACGGCTGGTCCGGTGCCTTGCGTGGCGGAGCAGGGTTGCCCATATGTCGGACGTTACGGCACATGACGGACACCGGCACGCGCTGAGGGCGCCCCTCCGCAGAGGGACGCCCTCGGTGTGGTACAGCAGGGACCGTCGTGACGTCAGCCCATGAACTTCTTGAACTCGTCCGGCAGCTCGAACTCCTGACCGCTCTGCTGCGGCAGCCCGAAGGCGCCGCCGCCCTGGGCCGCGGCCGCGCGGCGCGCGGCCTCCTCCTGCTCCTGCTGCTTGCGCTTCATCGGGTTGCCGGAGCGTTGCTTGCCCTTGGCCTTCTTCGGCTGCTTCCTCGTCCGGCCGGGGCCCCCGCCCATGCCCGGGATCCCCGGCATGCCGGGCATACCGCCGCCCTGGGCCATGCGGGACATCATCTTGCGGGCCTCGAAGAACCGCTCGATGAGTCCCTTGACAGCGCTGACCTCGACACCGGAACCCTTGGCGATACGGGCGCGGCGCGAGCCGTTGATGATCGTCGGGTCCTGGCGCTCACCCGGGGTCATCGACTTGATGATCGCGGCGATGCGGTCGACGTCCCGCTCGTCGAGGTTGTTGATCTGATCCTTGATCTGGCCCATGCCCGGGAGCATGCCGAGCAGCTTGGAGATGGAGCCCATCTTCCTGACCTGCTCCATCTGGGCCAGGAAGTCGTCCAGGGTGAAGTCCTGGCCCTTCTTGGACGCCAGCTTGGAGGCCATCTTCTCGGCCTCTTCCTGGCTGAACGTCTTCTCCGCCTGCTCGATCAGGGTGAGCAGGTCACCCATGTCGAGGATGCGGGAGGCCATCCGGTCCGGGTGGAAGGCGTCGAAGTCCTCGAGCTTCTCGCCGATCGACGCGAACATGATCGGCTTGCCGGTGATCTGCCGGATCGACAGGGCCGCACCACCGCGGGCGTCACCGTCGAGCTTGGACAGGACCACGCCGTCGAAGCCGACGCCGTCGCGGAAGGCTTCGGCCGTGTTGACGGCGTCCTGACCGATCATCGCGTCGACGACGAACAGGATCTCGTCCGGCGAGACCGCGTCACGGATGTCCGCGGCCTGCTGCATCATCTCCTGGTCGATGCCCAGGCGGCCGGCGGTGTCCACGATCACGATGTCGTGGACCTTGGTCTTCGCGTGGTCGATGGAGTCCCTGGCGACCTTGACCGGGTCGCCGAAGCCGTTGCCCGGCTCGGGCGCGAAGACGGCCACGCCCGCGCGCTCGGCGACGACGCTCAGCTGGTTGACCGCGTTCGGGCGCTGCAGGTCGGCCGCGACCAGCAGCGGCGAGTGGCCCTGCTCCTTGAGGTGCTTGCCGAGCTTGCCCGCGAGGGTGGTCTTACCGGCACCCTGCAGACCCGCGAGCATGATCACGGTCGGGGGCTGCTTGGCGAAGCGGAGGCGGCGGGTCTCGCCGCCGAGGATCGTGACCAGCTCGTCGTTGACGATCTTGAGAACCTGCTGGGCCGGGTTCAGCGCCTTGGAGACCTCGGCGCCGAGGGCGCGCTCCTTGACGTTCTTGATGAAGGTCCGGACGACCGGCAGGGCCACGTCGGCCTCGAGAAGCGCGATACGGATTTCGCGCGCGGTGGCATCGATGTCCGCTTCGGAGAGCCGTCCCTTGCCGCGCAGGTTCTTGAAGGTCGCTGAGAGGCGATCGGAGAGAGTATCGAACACGGCGCTCGCGGTCCTCGGGGTCGGTGGCTGGCAGGACAATCGCCCTCCAGGGTATCCGGACGCACGCGGTGGGGTCTCCACCGCGTGCGTCCGCAGCAGGAAAACCGCGCGTCAGCCGCGCAGCGCCTCCTCCAGCGCCCGTGCCACCGACGCCGCCTCCTGCCCCGGCAGGGGGGCGCCCGTGGCCGTGGTCACATAGAAGGCGTCCACGGCGTTCGCGCCGAGCGTGGACACATGGGAGCTGCGCACCCTTACGCCCGACTTCTCCAGCGCCCGCCCGATCCGGAACAGCAGCCCCGGTGCGTCCTGGGCCCGTACCTCGATCACGGTGGCGTGCCGCGACGCCGCCGGGGCGACCGTCACGCGCGGCGGGGGCGCCACCACGCCCCGGCGCCGGGGGTAGGCCGCGTCCCGCTCCGCGAGGCGCGCCGCGATGTCCAGGGAACCGTCCAGGGCCCGTACGAGGTCGGCGCGCAGCCGCGCGGCCTGCGGCAGGGAGCCGTATTCCGCCGCGACCCGCCAGTCGAGCAGCAGGACCGAGCCTTCGTGGACACCGTCGGGCAGGTCCAGGGCCCGCAGCTCCGCCGTACGGACCGTGAGGCGGTGCATGGCCAGCACGCCCGCCACCGCGGGCAGCACGCCGGGCTGGTCCGGTACGGCGATGAGCAGCTCCACGCCGAGGGGTTCCGGTTCGCCGGACGGCTCCTCGGCCTGCGGCTCGGTCTGTGCGCGCAGCGCCAGGACCGGGCCGCCCGTGCGGAACGCCTCGACGGCGAGCCGCTCCTGCTCGGCGGTGGGCGAGGCGGCCTCCGGTTCGGCGGGCTCGTCGCCGGCGAGCAGCGCCGAGACCCGCTTGACCAGGTCCGTCACCAGCGCGCCCCGCCACGACGACCAGGCCGCGGGCCCGGTGGCCAGCGCGTCCGCCTCGGTCAGCGCGTGCAGCAGCTCCAGCGTGCCCTGCGAGCCGACGGCCTCGGCGACCGAGCGCACGGTGGCGGGGTCCTCCAGGTCGCGCCGGGTCGCCGTCTCGACGAGCAGCAGATGGTGGCGTACGAGGGTGGCGAGGACGGCGACGTCGTCGCGGTCGAAGCCGATGCGGCCCGCCACGTCCCGCGCGATGATCTCGCCGGCGACGGAGTGGTCGCCGGGCCAGCCCTTGCCGATGTCGTGCAGAAGCGCGGCGACCAGGAGGAGGTCGGGGCGGCCGACCCGGCGGGTCAGCTCGGAGGCGCGCACGGCCGTCTCGATCAGGTGCCGGTCGACGGTCCAGACGTGCACGGCGTTGCGCTGCGGACGGCAGCGCACACGTTCCCAGTCGGGCAGCAGCAGGGTGATCAGGCCCTCGGCCTCCAGGGCCTCCCAGACCTCGACGGTCGGGCGGCCGGAGCCCAGCAGGGTCACGAGCTGTTCGCGCGCCTCGGCAGGCCAGGGCGTGGGCAAGGGGCGTGCGGCATTGGCCATGCGCCGTACGGCGTGCAGGGAGAGCGGGAGTCCGGCCTGCGCGGCGGCGGCCGCGGCGCGCAACGGGAGCACGGGATCACGTTCGGGGCGCGCGACGCGAGCGAGCACCACCTCGCCGTCCTGTTCCACCACGCCTTCCGCCAGCGGGGACCGCTCCGGGGCCGGTTTGCCGCCGCCGAGCATGGCGCGCAACCGCGGCCGCACGGCGCGCGATCGCAGGACACGCCCCACCTCGCGCCACGTCACATCGCTCGCATACGAAATGACGCGCGCCGCCTCGTACACCTGGCGCAGCAGCGTGTCGGCGTCCAGCAGGCCGAGCTCGGCGGCGACCTGGTCCTGCTCCTGCAGGGCCAGCCGGTCGGTGGCGCGCCCGGTGGTCAGATGCAGCGCGTCACGGACATCCAGGAGCCTGCGCCGGGCGTCCGCCAGTCCCTCGCGAGGGGCGTCCGCCAGCCAGGAGGCGGCCACCGCGCGCATTGCCGTGACGTCGCGCAGCCCGCCCCGGGCCTCCTTGAGGTCCGGTTCCAGGAGGTACTGCAGCTCGCCCTGCCGTTCGGCGCGCTCGGCGCACAGCTCCTGAAGCTCGGGGAGACGTTTCGGCGCCTGGTTGCGCCAGTCGGCCAGGACGGCCGTCCGCAGGCCCGCGGTCAGCCCGAGGTCACCCGCCAGGTGCCGGGCGTCCAGCAGGCCGAGCTGCACCTTGAGGTCCTCGGCTGCGGTCTTGCGGGCCTCCGCGGGAGTGCGGACGGAGTGGTCGAGGGCGAGGCCCAGGTCCCACACCGGGTACCAGATGCGGTCGGCCAGGGCGGCGACCGCCTTGCTGTCGCTGCCGTCGTGCAGCAGGAGCAGGTCGAGGTCACTGCGCGGGGACAGCTCGCCGCGGCCGTACCCGCCCACCGCGACCAGGGAGACGCCACGCAGTCCCTCGGCGCCGGCGGCGTACAGTTCGGCCAGCCAGTCGTCCGTCAGTTCGGCGAGGGCCGCACGGCGCGGCGGCCCGGACCGCGCCCCCTCCTGGAGGAGGCGCAGCCGGGCCGCCGCGTAGCCGCTGGGTCCCGAGTCCTCTGCTTCCGTACGTACGTCCGTACTCGTCACCCAGCGACTCCTGTTCCGTTCATGCCTTACAGCGCGTCGGGGCCGCGCTCGCCGGTCCGGACCCGGACGGCCGTCTCGACCGGAATGGACCAGACCTTGCCGTCACCGATCTTGCCGGTGCGAGCCGCCTTCACGATGACCTCGATCAGCTGCTCGGCGTCATCGTCCTCGGCCAGCACCTCGATGCGGATCTTGGGGACGAGGTCGACCGTGTACTCCGCGCCGCGGTAGACCTCGGTGTGTCCTCGCTGACGACCGTAACCGCTCGCCTCGGTGACCGTCAGACCGTGTACCCCGAAGGCCTGCAGGGCCTCCTTGATCTCGTCGAGCCGGTGGGGCTTCACGACGGCGGTGATGAGCTTCATGCGTCCACCTTCTTGCTCTGCGTGGCGGCGGCCAGGGCCGACACGGCGCCACCGACGATGCCGCCTCCCGCGCCGCTGAAGTCGTATGCGGTCTCGGCGTGCTCGGCCTGGTCGATGCCGGAGACCTCCTCGTCCTCGGTGACCCGCATACCGATGGTCTTGTCGAGGATGAAGGCGAGGATCGCGGCGCAGATCAGGGAGTAGAACAGGACACCGAAGACACCGGCACACTGAATCCAGAACTGGTGCATGCCGCCGCCGTAGAAGAGGCCCTTGACGTCGGACTGGCCCTTGCCGCTGGCGAAGAGACCGATCAGCAGGGAGCCGATGATTCCGCCGACCATGTGGACACCGACGACATCGAGCGAGTCGTCATAGCCGAACTTGAACTTCAGGCCGACGGCCGCGGCGCAGGCAACACCGGCGATGACGCCGACGGCGATCGCACCCATCGGGGAGACGGCACCGCCGGACGGGGTGATCGCGACCAGGCCGGCGACGGCGCCGGAGGCGGCTCCCAGCGTGGTGAACGCGCCGTGGCGGATCTTCTCGTAGGCCAGCCAGCCGAGCATGGCGGCACCGGTGGCGATCTGCGTGTTGACGAACATCAGCGGGCCGACGCCGTCGTCGTTGCCGAGCCAGGAACCGGCGTTGAAGCCGAACCAGCCGAACCACAGGAGACCGGCGCCGAGCATCACCAGCGGGAGGCTGTGCGGGCGCATCGGGTCCTTCTTGAAGCCGACGCGCTTGCCGATGACGAGGATCACGCCGAGCGCCGCGGCACCGGCGTTGATGTGCACCGCCGTACCACCGGCGAAGTCGATCACACCGAGCTTGAAGGCCCAGCCGCCGGTGCCCCAGACCCAGTGGGCGACCGGGAAGTACACGACCGTGGCCCACAGGGCGAGGAACAGGGCCCAGGCCGAGAACTTGACGCGGTCCGCGACGGCGCCGCTTATCAGGGCGGGTGTGATGATCGCGAACATCATCTGGAAGATGGCGAAGACGAAGACCGGGATGGTGTATCCGGGCCAGAGGTCCATCTTGCCGATGCCGCTGAAGCCGAGGTAGTCGGAGGTCCAGCCGATGAGCGAGCCCTTGTCGGTGCCGAAGCTCATGGAGAAGCCGTAGAGCACCCACAGGATGGTGACAATGCCCATGCTGATGAAGTTCATCATCAGCATGTTGAGGGTGCTCTTGACGCGGACCATGCCCCCGTAGAAGAAGGCGAGGCCCGGAGTCATGATCAACACCAGGGCGGAACAGATCAGCATGAAGCCTGTGTTGGCGGACGACAGCTTGGGTGCGTCCGCCGCAAGCATGATGGCGGCTGGTGCCATCGGCGTCTCCTCGTCGGTTGGTACGGCCCCGTGCGGGCGAAGCCTGGGAGCGGTCCGGGGGGTGGGCCGGTTATGCGCCATGAGATTGGCGCAGCGCCGTTTCGGTCGAAGCCCCTCGATGTTTCGCCGCAGTGACGAAGGCGCCGTGCGTGTTACGCGTTGATGAACTGCCGGATGTCGGACACGTCGATCGTTATCGTGACGCAACCTTCTGTGAGAGGTGCTGCGCAGGGGAGCGTTCTTGCCGGTTCGGCGCCGATCCCGCGGATCCGGCCGATCGCGGCGGGCAGTCCCCGCTCCATGGTCACCGTATGCAAGCCGGCCACGACCGGCATCCGATGACCTGGCTGGGGGAGCCGAGTCGGGCAGTTCGGGATGGCGGCCGCGGCCGGGGTCCTTGGGGCCCTTGGGTCTCCCGGGGCCCGTGGGAGGGTCAGACCGCCTCCGCGGTCTCGGGCAGGTGGGCGGCGAGGTGGTCGGTCAGTTCGACCACCTCGGCAAGATCGCCGAAATCGCGTACGGCTGTGTCCACGGTCTTTCGAATACGAGTGTTGACGCGTTCGGACCGCACCTTTCTGGCGATTTCCATGGCCTGCCTGGCGAGCACCGCACTCTCCCGCGGCTCCCGCTGGAGAAGGTGCACGGTGGCCATGCCGATGAGGTTGAGTGCGTACGACCGCTGGTGCTCGGTGTCCTGGGCGAAAAGGTCGACCGCCTTCTGCATCAGAGGCTCGGCGAGGGACGCGTAGGTGGGGCTGCGGCCCGCGACATACGCAAGGTCGCGGTAGGAGTGGGAGTTCTCGGCGTGCAGCTCCGCCTCCGAGAAGAAGCGGATCCAGTCGGGCTCCGGCTCATGGAACTCGAGCGCGTCGGCGAAGGTGTCCTCGGCCATCCGGACGGCCCGCTTGCACTTCCCGGGCTGGCCCATGTTCGCGTACGCGCGGGCCTCCATCGCATACAGCATCGCCTGGGTGCGCGGGCTCGCGCAGTCCCGGCTGCCGTACTGCGCGAGGTGGACGAGCTCCAGGGCGTCCTCGGGCCGGCCGAGGTGGATCATCTGGCGGCTCATGCTGGAGAGGATGTACGAGCCGAGCGGCTTGTCGCCCGCTTCCTTGGCGGCGTGCAGGGCGAGGACGAAGTACTTCTGCGCGGTGGGCTGCAGTCCGACGTCGTAGCTCATCCAGCCGGCCAGCTCGGCCAGCTCGGCGGCGACCTTGAACAAGCGCCTGGCGGTGGACTCGGGCTGAGGCTCCTGGAGGAGGTCGGTGACCTCGTGCAGCTGGCCGACGACCGCCTTGCGGCGCAGGCCGCCGCCGCACTGGGCGTCCCACTGCCGGAACATCACGGTGGTGGTCTCGAGAAGGTCCATCTCGGGCTTGGAGAGCCGGCCACGGCCACGCCCGTAGGACGGGGGCTCGGGCTCCTCGCGCGGGGCGGCGGGGCTCGGCACGAGCCAGCGCTGCATGGGCTCGATGAGGGACGGGCCGGCGGACAGGGCCAGCGAGGTCCCGAGGAAGCCGCGCCGCGCCAGCATCAGGTCGCTGCGCGAGAACTCACTGATCAGCGCCACTGTCTGCGGGCCCGTCCAGGGCAGGTCGATTCCGGACACGGAGGGTGACTGGTGGGCGGCGCGCAGCCCGAGGTCCTCGACGGCGACCACACAGCCGAAGCGCTCGGAGAACAGCTCCGAGAGGATCCGCGGAATCGGCTCGCGCGGGTTCTCCCCGTCGAGCCAGCGGCGCACCCGGGAGGTGTCCGTGGAGATGTGATTGGCTCCCAACTGGCGGGCCCTGCGGTTCACTTGACGCGCCAGCTCGCCCTTCGACCAGCCACTGCGCACGAACCATGAGCCGAGCAGCTCATTGGGGCGCTTGTCAGCGTTCGCTCCGCTTCCGCCGTTACCGCCCACTGGAACGCCCCCATCCCTGAAACCACCTGCGCGCTGCATGCGCCAAGCCCTACCAGAATGCCGGTGCACACAGTCCCGCGTCCGGCGGTTCACAGTCGTCGGACGGGAACCCGACTTGCCTCCGGCATACCCACGAGTGCGTGCGTCCCCAGGACTCGTGCACTCAAAGTAATCCTACGATCACTGGTCCAGCCATGGCGATTCCAGAAACGCCACCATTCGCCACCCCTTCGAATGAACTCACGGTCGCCTGTGCGCGATTCACTTGACACATGACGGCCGGAAGTGGATGGAGCGGTGCATTCACCGGCGCGCATCACCGAACACACCACCCGGGGTGCACCTGGGCGCCGCCCGCACCACACGGTCACGACCGACCGGATGGAAACACAGAGTCACGATTTGCTTCCGTCTCGTAACCACGGCGCGCTGAAACCGTTGGAGGGGGCATGGGCTTCACGATCGGCGGCACGCGGGCGATCCGCGAAATCCGGCCCGGCGCACGGCGCCGGAGCCGTTCGTCGGAGTGCACTGCCGTGGCGGAGTACACCGGCCTGTGGGGCTGGGAGGTGGTGCCCGGCGCACGGGCGCTCGCGGGGGCGTGCTCGTGCGGCAGGACGGACTGCGCCGCGCCCGGCGCACATCCGCTGGACTTCGCTCCCGTCGTGCGCGCCGGCGCCACGCTCGACGAGGCCACCGGGACCTGGGCCGAGGTGCCAGGCGCCGCGGTGATGCTGCCGGTCGGCCGGGCGTTCGACGTGATCGAGGTCGCCGAGGCGGCCGGGCGGCGGGCGCTGGTCCGCCTGGAACGCATGGGACTGCCCCTCGGCCCGGTGACGGCGACACCGGACGGTCGCGCCCACTTCTTCGTCGCCCGGGGCTCCGCAGCCGAGCTCCCCGAGCTGCTGTACCGGATGGGCTGGGACGACGACGCGACCCTCGACCTGCACGCCCTGGGCCCGGGCGCGTTCATCACGGCCCCGCCCTCGGACCGCGGCGGCCTCGGCCCGGTCCGCTGGCTCCGCTCCCCCGCCCTCGACTCGGCGACGAAACCACCGGCCGCGCGCCTGCTGATCGGCACGCTGGCGTATGTGGCGCACCGCTCACGTGCTTGACCCTGCCGCGTGGCAACCCTCACACGCCCGGCCAAGTCGGGTGGCAACAGCGAAGGGCCCCGTCCGCATCTGCACCATGCGCCGGGGCCCTTCTCCTCGTACGCCGTCGGTGACGCCGTACGTCTTGTCGTTGTGTGCCGTCAGTCGCCGATAAGCGCATCCACGAACGCTCCCGGTTCGAACGGTGCCAGGTCGTCGGCGCCCTCGCCGAGACCGACCAGCTTCACCGGCACGCCCAGCTCGCGCTGGACCGCGACGACGATGCCGCCCTTGGCCGTGCCGTCGAGCTTGGTCAGCACGATTCCGGTGATGTCGACGACCTCGGCGAAGACACGGGCCTGGACGAGACCGTTCTGCCCGGTCGTGGCGTCGAGGACGAGCAGCACCTCGTCCAGCGGGGCGTGCTTCTCGACGACGCGCTTGACCTTGCCCAGCTCGTCCATGAGGCCGGTCTTGGTGTGCAGACGGCCCGCGGTGTCGATGAGCACGACGTCGTAGCCCATCTCCTTGCCTTCCTTGACCGCGTCGAAGGCGACGGAGGCGGGGTCGCCGCCCTCCGGGCCGCGCACGGTGTAGGCGCCGACCCGCTCGCCCCAGGTCTGCAGCTGGTCGGCGGCGGCGGCACGGAAGGTGTCCGCGGCGCCGAGGACGACGGTACGGCCGTCGGCCACCAGCACGCGGGCGAGCTTGCCGGTGGTGGTGGTCTTGCCGGTGCCGTTGACGCCGACGACCATCACGATGCCGGGCTTGGTGGACTCGGGCTCGGTCTTGACGATGCGGTCCATGTCGGGGCCGACCAGGGTGAGCAGCTCCTCGCGCAGCAGCCCGCGCAGTTCCTGGGGCGTCCGGGTGCCGAGCACCTTCACGCGCTCACGCAGCCGCTCGACCAGCTCCTGGGTGGGCTGCACGCCGACGTCGGCGGTGAGCAGCGTGTCCTCGACCTCCTCCCAGGTCTCGTCGTCGAGGTGCTCGCGGGACAGGAGCGTGAGCAGCCCCTTGCCGAGCGCGTTCTGCGAGCGGGAGAGGCGAGCACGCAGGCGGATCAGACGGCCGGCAGTGGGCTCGGGGATCTCGATCGGGGGCGCCTCGACGACGGGCGGCTCCTCGACGGCGACGGGAGCGGAGCCCTCCGGTAGGTCCACCTCCTCGATCGTCCGGCGCTCCTCGTCGCGCGGCGTCTCGGCCTCGTCGCCGATATGCGGCTCGGCCGGAGGAGCGGTGATGTCGGGCGTCGTGGGGGGCGCCGGGGGCAGCGGCTTCTTGCGGCGACTGCCGATGACGAGCCCGCCGAGCACGGCCACCACGACCACGGCGATGACTACAGCAAGGATGACGGTTTCCATAACGGGTCCAGTATGCGCGACCGGCCGCCGGCCGGTTCGGCGGCGACTCCGGGGTGCGTACCCCTGGTCGTCTGACGCCCCGTCAGCTAAGTTCCCCGCACACCCGCCCGGCGAAGGTGAAGGGGGCCTTTCCATGCCTGTCACGGTCGTACGCTTCAACCTCGTCGAGCCCGGCGCCACGCCCGCCTCGCTGAGCGCTCGCTACCGGGCCGCCGTGGAGATGGCCGCGTACGCCGACGACCGCGGGATCACCACCGTGCAGACGGAGGAGCACCACGGCGTGGCGAACAACTGGCTGCCGTCGCCGTTCGCCTTCGCCGGAGCGGTCTTCGGCGCGACCCGGCGGATCGCGGTCACCGTCTCCGCGGTCATCGGCCCGCTGCACGACCCGCTGCGGCTGGCCGAGGAGATCGCCGTGCTGGATCTGCTCAGCGGCGGCCGGCTGGTCACCGTCGCGGGCATCGGCTACCGGCCCGAGGAGTACGCCCTCTTCGACGTCGAGTGGAAGCGGCGCGGCGCGCTGCAGGACGAGCTCCTGGAGACCGTGCTCAGGGCATGGACGGGTGAGGAGTTCCAGTACCGGGGCCGCACG
Source organism: Streptomyces sp. NPDC001634 (assembly GCF_040298185.1). Taxonomy (NCBI): domain Bacteria; kingdom Bacillati; phylum Actinomycetota; class Actinomycetes; order Kitasatosporales; family Streptomycetaceae; genus Streptomyces; species Streptomyces sp. NPDC001634. The sequence continues at coordinate 123,886 of NZ_JBEOZU010000023.1, forward strand.
GTCCGCGTCACCCCGCGCCCCTGCACCGAGCCGCACCCCTTGCTGCTGGTCGGCGGGTCCTCGAAGGCGGCGGCCCGGCGCGCCGCCCGGCTGGGCCTGCCCTTCTTCCCCAGCGCGCACCTTCCGGAGCTGGAGGCGTACTACAAGGAGCGGCTCGTCGAGTACGGCACCGAGGGCTGGACGATGATGCCCGCCGCCGAGACCCCGCTGCTGCACATCGCGGAGGACCCGGACCGGGCGTGGGCACAGTACGGGGAGCACTTCCTGCACGAGGCGCGGACGTACGCCTCCTGGCAGTCCGGGGACATCCGGTCGGCCGTGAAGTCGGCCGCGGCGACCGTGGAGGAGCTGCGCGCCGAGGGCGTCTACCGGATCCTCACCCCGGAGGAGTGCGTGGCGCAGGGCCTGGACAACCTCGTACTGCATCCGCTGGCGGGTGGGATGCCGATGGAGGAGGGGTGGCGGAGCCTGCGTCTGTTCGCAGACGAGGTGCTTCCGGCGCTGGGCGACTGACCTGACCGATGGTCCGGCCGAGGCCGTGGATGATCCACTGGGCCCATGAGTCTGACAGTGGAAGTGTTCGTCCGCGAGCCGGACGGGGAGATGCGGATTCTCGATGTGCCGGACGACGTGTACCGGTCGGGCGGCTTCGAGTCATGGCGTACGACAGTGTGGGGATCGGAGTTCGTGCGCTCGCTGGGCGCCCGCCTCCTGCCCGTGCTTGCCGGCAACGACCTCCATGTTGAGGCCGGGGAGGTGCCGGATCTGCTGCGTGAGGTCGCCCTCTTGCGCACCCACCTGGACGCGATCGCCCTCGGCACGGAGCGACCCCGGACCCTGGAGGAACACCGCGACGGCATCGGGGACCGGTTGCGGATCATCGAGGAGAGCGCCCGCAAGGCCCTCGAGATCGGCGGCGGCGTCCTGATCTGGTGAGCCCCCGGACGTGACACCGCCGCCCCCGGCTCGGGCAGTGGCCGGACCGGGGGCGGCGGAGGAGTACGAGGAGAGGGGCAGCGGGGACTTGGCCCTTCTCCTCGAGCCTGAAGGGGCGGGTCAGCCCATCTCCTCCAGCGACTTGCCCTTCGTCTCCTTCACGAACTTCAGGACGAACGGGACGGAGAGCGCGGCGAAGACGGTGTAGATCACGTAGGTCGCGGAGAGGTTCCAGTCGGCCAGCGACGGGAAGCTCGCGGTGATGGCCCAGTTGGCGATCCACTGCGCGGCGGCGGCCACGCCCAGGGCGGCGGCGCGGATCTTGTTCGGGAACATCTCGCCGAGCATGACCCAGACGACCACACCCCAGGACAGGGCGAAGAAGAGGACGAACACATGGGCGGCGACCAGGGCGGTCCAGCCCTGGGCGCTGGGCAGCTTGCCGTCGACGAGGTGGTACGAGAACGCCCAGGCCTCCAGGGCGAGACCGACGGCCATGCCGATGGAGCCGATCAGCGCGAGCGGCTTGCGGCCGACGCGGTCCACGAAGATCATCGCGATCACGGTGCCGACGATATTGATGATCGACGTCGTGAACGAGTAGAAGAACGAGTCCGTCGGGTCGACGCCGACCGACTGCCACAGTGTCGAGGAGTAGTAGAACGCGACGTTGATGCCGACGAACTGCTGGAAGACCGACAGGCCGATGCCGATCCAGACGATCGGCTTGAAGAAGAAGCCGCCGCCGAGCAGGTCCTTGAAGGCCGACTTGTGCTCGCTGTTCATGGCGTGCTCGATCTCGGCGACGCGGGCGTCCAGACCGGCGTGGTCGCCCTCGACCTCGGCGAGGATCTCACGGGCGCGCTCACGCTTGCCGACGGAGAGCAGGAAGCGCGGGGACTCGGGGATGGCGAAGGAGAGCAGGCCATAGAGGACGGCCGGGACGACCATGACGCCGAGCATGACCTGCCAGGCCTCCAGGCCCAGCAGCTTGCCGCGCTGGTCGCCGCCGGCGGCGTTCAGCAGACCCCAGTTGACCAGCTGCGAGATGGCGATGCCGACGACGATCGCGGCCTGCTGGAAGGAGCCGAGCCGGCCGCGGTAGGCGGGCGGGGCGACCTCGGCGATGTAGGCGGGGCCGATCACGGAGGCCATGCCGATGGCGAAACCGCCGATGATGCGCCAGAGGGCGAGGTCCCACAGGGCGAAGGGCAGTGCGGAGCCGACGGCGCTGATGGTGAAGAGGACCGCGGCGATCTGCATGCACCGGATGCGGCCGATGCGGTCGGCTATGCGGCCGGCGGTGGCGGCGCCGACGGCACAGCCGATCAGGGCGATGGCGATGACCTGGGCCAGCGCGGCGGAGCCGATGTCATAGCGGTCCCGGATGGCCTCGACGGCGCCGTTGATCACGGAGCTGTCGTAGCCGAAGAGGAAACCGCCCATGGCGGCCGCCGCCGCGATGAAGATGACGTGCCCGAGATGTTCGGGGTGAGCCGTCCTGGCTCCTGACTGAGGTGCCTGCGCTGTGCTGGTCACGTGGTAACTCCTCGGGCCACCGGCAACGTTGCCGGGGGTGGGGGGCGAGCCCTGACAGGTAGGGCGGCACACCGCTCAAACCTGAAGGTAAAAGCAACGTTGCAGAGACTATGCCTTCAAGTTTCGAAGTCAATAGGCCCTCTGCTGTGAACTTTCAGCAACGGCGTCTTCACATTGGATTCAAGAGTTGAAGTCACTGAAAGGCGCAGGTCGCGACCGGTGTAGGCGGCACGTATCTAGCGCAGCCGCTGGGAGATGACCTTCGACACACCGTCGCCCTGCATGGAGACGCCGTACAGTGCGTCGGCGACCTCCATCGTCCGCTTCTGGTGCGTGATCACGATCAGCTGCGAGGTCTCCTGCAGCTCCTGCATGATGCGGATCAGCCGCTGCAGGTTGGTGTCGTCGAGCGCCGCCTCCACCTCGTCCATGACGTAGAACGGGCTGGGCCGTGCCTTGAAGATGGACACGAGCAGCGCGACGGCGGTCAGCGACCGCTCACCGCCCGAGAGCAGGGAGAGCCGCTTGACCTTCTTGCCCGGCGGACGCGCCTCGACGTCGACGCCCGTGGTGAGCATGTTGTCCGGGTCGGTCAGCACCAGCCGCCCGTCGCCGCCCGGGAACAGCCGGCTGAAGACGCCCTCGAACTCACGGGCCGTGTCCCGGTACGCCTCGGTGAAGACCTGCTCGACCCGCTCGTCGACCTCCTTCACCACCTGAAGCAGGTCGGCGCGGGTCTTCTTGAGGTCCTCCAGCTGCTCGCTGAGGAACTTGTGGCGTTCCTCCAGCGCCGCGAACTCCTCCAGGGCGAGCGGGTTGACCTTGCCGAGCTGCTGATAGGCCCGCTCGGCGGCCTTGAGCCGCTTCTCCTGCTCGGCGCGCACGAACGCCCGGGGCCGGTTGCGCGGGTGCTCGGGGTCCTCGGGCAGTTCCTCGCCCTCGGCGGGCGGCGAGGGCGGCACGAGTTGGTCGGGGCCGTACTCGGCGACCAGCCCCGCCGGTTCGACACCGAGTTCCTCCAGCGCCTTGGTCTCCAGCTGCTCGATACGCAGCCGCTTCTCGGCACCGAGCACCTCGCCCCGGTGGACGGAGTCCGTGAGCTTGTCGAGTTCGGCCTTCAGATCACGGCCCTCGGTGCGGGCCGCGGTGAGTTGCTGCTCGCGCCGGGCCTTGGCGGCGTCCGCGGCGGCGCGCTCCACTTCCGCCCTGCTCAGGGACACCTCGACATGGGCGAGGAGCTGCCGGGCACCGGAGGCGACGGCCTCGGCGACGGCGGCCTCGTGCCGCATCCGGGCCCGCCGCTGCTCGGCACGCGCGCGTGCCTCGCGTTCGGCGCGTGCGCCCCGGTCGAGGGCATCGGCGCGTCCGGCCAGGCCCTTGACCCGCTCCTCGTGCGTACGGACCTGGAGCCGGGCCTCCATCTCGGTCTGCCGCGCGTTCGCCCCGTCGGCGGCGAGCCGGTCCCGTACGGAGGTGTCGGGTTCCTCCTCGACCGGCATCTCCTCGGCGACGGCGAGCCGCTCGGCGAGTTCCTCCACTTCCTGCAGGGCCTTCTCCAGGGCCTCCTGCGCCCGGGCCGCGGCGGCGGTGGAGCGCTCGGCCTCCCCGGCGGCGCCGCGTGCCTGTCCGGCCAGCCGGCCCAGCTGCTGCGCGACAGCTGACTTCTCCCGCTCGGCCGCCCGCCGCCGCTCCCCCAGCTCCTCGACAAGGGCGGCGCACTCCTTGCGACGCTCCCCCGCAAGCCGCTGCTCCGCGGCCAGTTCCTCGCACCTGACGGCGAGTTCCTCCAGTTCGGCCGCGGCCTCGTCCACGGAGGCCTGCACTTCGAGCAGGCTCGGCGCCCCGGCCGACCCGCCGTGGGCGAAGTGCGCCCCGAGGAGATCGCCCTCGGCGGTGACGGCGGTCAGGTCGGGCCGCGCGTAGACGAGTTCCTCGGCGTCCTCCAGGGTGCCGACCACGACGATGCCGCGCAGCAGCCGCCGTACGGCGGGCATGAGCTCGGCGGGGCCGCGGACGAGATCGGCGGCGAAGGGGGAACCGTCGGAACGGGACTGCCGGGGAACGCCGGCCGGACTACCCCATGCCTCGGCGGCCTCGCCGCCACGCGTGTCGCCGCGTGGGGAGTCGGCGGCGCCGGAGCCCCCGCCGAAAGCTGCCGGCTGTGCGGCCGCGGGGTCGGTGCCGTGCCCGTG